>NZ_JBKBCT010000057.1:0-25313 GCF_050871525.1 Kineococcus auxinigenes
CCCCCCCCCCCCCCCCCCCCCCCCCCCCCCCCCCCCCCCCCCCCCCCCCCCCCCCCCCCCCCCCCCCCCCCCCCCCCCCCCCCCCCCCCCCCCCCCCCCCCCCCCCCCCCCCCCCCCCCCCCCCCGGCGGGGGGAGGGGGTGCGGTGGCGGGGGAGCGCGGGGCCGGGCAGGGTGGCGCCGTGGGGCTGACGATCACCGAGGCGGACGGCACGCGCCCGGCGGTGCTGGCGCGGGCCGCCGCCCGCGGCGTGCTCGGCGGGCTCGTGGGAGCAGCGGCGACGGCGGCCGCGCAGCGCGCCGAGCGCGCGATCACCGGCCGGCCCGCCTCCGCCGTGCCGGGCCGCACCCTGCTCATCCTGCTGGGCCGCCACCCGGGCGACGACGAGCACCCCGCCGCGGCGACGCTCGCCGCGCAGGTCGCCACCTCCGCCGCCCTCGGCGCCCTGCGCGGGGTGTGGCGGGCCAGCGGCCTGCTCCGGGTGCGCGCCGACGTCGCGCAGACCCTCACCCGGGTCATCGTCGACCAGACGCTGCAGAACGCCACCGGCGCTGGCGCCCCGCCGCGCACCTGGCACCGCGGCGAGGGCGTCGTGGAGGTCCTGCACGCCGCGGTGGACGCCGTCGTCACCGGCCTCGTCGTCGAGAACCTCGTCGAGCCCGTGCTGGAGTCGCGCCGCGGCACCACCAGCCACTGAGCGTCGCGGGCCGCCGACGGCCCGTGCGGACGTTCCCGGCCGCGGCGCCGGCTCTGGCAGGATCCGCACCGGCCTCGACGTCGCGGCCGCACGCCGCCCCCCGCACGAGAACGCCCGAGGTGCTCATGGCCACCCCCACCGAACCCGCCCAGCGGCGCTCAGCGCTGGACCGGTACTTCCGGATCGCCGAACGCGGCTCCACCGTCGCCCGCGAGGTCCGCGGCGGCCTGGCCACGTTCTTCACGATGGCCTACATCGTCGTGCTGAACCCGCTGATCATCGGCACCCAGCCGGACAGCACCGGCTCCTTCCTCGGCGGCGGGGACGCCCCGGACCTCGCGGCCGTCGCCGCGGCCACCGCGCTCGTCGCCGGCGTCATGACCATCCTCATGGGCGTCGTCGCCAACTACCCGCTGGCGCTGGCCACCGGCCTGGGCCTGAACGCGTTCGTCGCCTTCGGCGTCGCCGCGCTGCCCGGGATGACGTGGGCGGACGCGATGGGGCTGGTCGTCCTGGAAGGTCTGATCATCCTGGTCCTCGTCCTGACCGGCTTCCGCGAGGCCGTCTTCCACGCCGTGCCGGCGCAGCTGAAGACCGCCATCAGCGTCGGCATCGGCCTGTTCATCACCATCGTCGGCCTCGTCGACGCCGGCTTCGTGCGCTCCGGCGCCGGCACCCCCCTGGAGCTGGGCATCGGCGGCTTCCTCAACGGCTGGCCCACGCTCGTCTTCGTCGTCGGGCTCCTGCTGATGATCGTGCTCATGGCGCGCGGGGTGCGCGGGGCCATCCTCGGCGGCATCGTCGCCGCCACCGTGCTCGCCGTCGTCGTCGAGTCGATCGCCCGGCTGGGCCCGCGCACCGGTGCCGACGGGGAGGTGCGCGACCCGCGCGCCTGGGGCCTGAACGTGCCGGCGCTGCCGGACTCGTGGGTCGACACCCCGGACTTCTCGCTGCTCGGGCAGTTCGAGCTGCTCGGCTCCTTCGAGCGCATCGGCGTCGTCAGCGTCGTCCTGCTCGTCTTCACGCTCCTGCTGGCCGACTTCTTCGACACGATGGGGACGATGGTCGCCATCGGCAAGGAGGGCGACCTGCTGGACGCCGAGGGCAACCCGCCGGGCACGCGGCGCATCCTCGTCGTGGACTCGCTCGCGGCCGCCGCCGGCGGCGCCGCCGGCGTCTCCAGCAACACCAGCTACATCGAGTCGGCCACCGGCGTGGGGGAGGGCGCGCGCACCGGCCTGGCCAGCGTGGTCACCGGGGTGGCGTTCCTGCTGACGACCTTCCTGGCGCCGGTCGTGGCGATCGTGCCCTACGAGGCCGCCACCCCCGCCCTGGTCGTCGTCGGGTTCCTGATGATGACGCAGGTCAAGGGCATCGACTGGGACGACGTGGAGATCGCGCTGCCCGCGTTCCTGACGATCGTGCTGATGCCGTTCACCTACTCCATCAGCGCCGGCATCGGCGCGGGCTTCGTGGCGCACGTCGTCCTGAAGGTCGCGCGCGGCAAGGCCCGCCAGGTGCACCCGCTGATGTGGCTGACGGCCGCCCTGTTCGTCCTGTACTTCGCGATCGACCCCGTCAAGGAGGCGTTCGGCGTCGGCTGACCCCGCGCACCCCGCCGGTGCTCACCACACGTCGCCGCAGCGCCAGTCGCACAGCAGCCGGGCGGTGACGTCCAGCGCGCCGGCGGGGTCGTGGACGTGGACGCCGCCGTCGTCGTCGGGCGTGGCGCGCACCCCCTCAGGGGTCATCACGCCCGTCGGTCCGCTCCACACCCGCCAGCCGCGCGAGCGGTACAGCCGCGCGCCCTCGTCGGAGGCGCCGAGGAAGACCGCGTCGTGGGCGCGCGCGGCCAGGTCCTCCACGGCGCCCGTCAACGCCGAGCCCAGCCCTCGGCGGCGCTGAGCGGGGCTCACCGCGACGGCCTCCACGTACCCGGCGCGCAACGGCCGGGCACCGACGACGAGGGAGCGCTGCACCAGGGCGGCGTGGCCGGCCAGGGCGCCGTCGAGCCGGGCCAGCACGTGCAGCCCGCCCAGGGCGTGGTCGAGGTCGGTGTCGTCGAAGTCCCCGGCGAAGGCGTCGTCGAGCAGGAGGCGCACCTCGCGCAGCCGCCGCGGGCCCAGGTCAGCGGTGTGCACGACGGTCAGCTCCCACGGGCTCCCCACGCCCCCAGCCTGGCGCGGGTCCCCGGCTCGCGGAACCCCCTGGACGCGCAGAACCCCCCGGCGCGCGCGGCGCCGGGGGGGTTCCGGGAGGGTGCGGTCCCGCGGGGACCGCACCGGGGTCACGGCAGGACGAGCACCGAGCCGACCACGATGCGGGCCGGGTCGTCGCCGATGACGCCGCGGTTGGCGTTCCACAGGTTCACGTAGCCGCCGGCCACGCCGTTGTTCACCGCGATCCGGTAGAGGGTGTCGCCGGGCTGCACGGTGTAGGTGCGCACGGCCGGTGCGGGCGCCGGGGCGGCCGCGACGGCGACGGGCGCGGGCGCCGGGGCGGGTGCGGGAGCCGGGGCCGGCGCGGGAGCCGGCGCGGGAGCGGGGTGCAGCAGCGCCTGCTCGGCGCCGGCCGGGTCGGCCGCACCGCTCAGGCCCAGGCGGCGCGAGCAGGAGGGCCAGGCGCCCCAGCCCTGCCGGGCCAGGACGCGCTCGGCGACCACGATCTGCTGCTCGCGGGTGGCCTGGTCGGCGCGCGCGGCGTACTGCCCGCCGCCGAAGCCGGTCCACGTGCTGGGGCTGAACTGCAGCCCGCCGTAGTAGCCGTTGCCGGTGTTGATGCTCCAGTTGCCGCTGGACTCGCACTGGGCGAGGCGGTCCCACTCGGAGACCGGTGCGGCGGACGCACCGGTGGCGGGAGCGAGGATCGCGGCGCCGGCCGCACCGGCGGCGGCGGTGGCGAGCAGCCCCCGACGCAGGGCGCGAGCGGACGTGCGGGTACGACGGAAGGACAGCGCAGACATGGGGACCTCCGACGCCTGCGAGGTGAGCTGTCGGGTTCGGGCCGAAGGTGGTGGCCCGGCCGCCCGCAGGCGGCTTCACCCCGAGGACCCCCACCGCGCGCGGCGGGCGTCCGAGGAACCATGGGTCCCCCGCTCCTGCCCGGTGGTCTGGTGTTCCGGCGCGGGGCGGGCAGGACTCGGCGTGTCCTCGCGTCGGGCTCCCGAACGGCCTCGGGAACCTGCCGACCGTAACAAGACCGAAGCCGTACGTACACCGTCTCGTCGCCTGCGGCGCCCTCGCGGGCGCGGCGTCGTGCGGGGCGGGCCCTCGCGCTGTGACCGAGGTCACCGCCGCGAGGGGCTGCTCAGCTGTTGGCGAGCAGCTTCGCCACGGCCTCCTCGATGCGCGGGGTGAAGTCCCCCGCCCGCTCACCCGGTCGGCCGTGCAGCGGCTCCCCGAACGTCACGCCGATGCGCGGGCGCCCCTTCGACGGCCAGTTCTGCCGCGGCGGCATCGCCTCGTACGTGCCGCGCAGCGCCACCGGCACCACCGGCACGCCGGCCTCCAGCGCCAGGTACGCCGCACCCTTCTTGAACGGGCGCATCTGCCCGGTGTAGCTGCGCCCGCCCTCCGGGAAGAGCACCAGGCTCCAGCCGTCGGCCAGCAGCTGCGAGGACGCGTTGGCGCCCCGCCCGCCGCGCCGCTCCAGCGGGAAGGTGCCGATCACCAGGCCCGAGGGGGCCGAGCGCCACCAGACGTCGAAGAAGTAGTCCGCCGCGGCGGCCACCGCGACCCGGCGCCGGCGCCGCGCCCCCAGGGCGTGCAGCAGCACCGGCGTGTCCAGGTGCGAGGAGTGGTTCGCCACGATCACGGCCGGACCGCCGATGCCGTCCAGGACCTCCACGCCCCGCACGTCGATGCGCAGCTCCGCGCGCATCAGCGGCGTCAGCACCGCGCGCTGCAGGCCGGCCCGCACGGCCGACGCCGGCCGCGAGCGCACCCAGTCGTTGCGGTGCACCTTGCGCGGCCCCCCGCCCGGACCGCCGGGCCCGCCGCCCGATCCGCCGGCCGCGCCACCACCGGCGCGGCGCCGGGCCAGCGGGAAGGCCCGCACCAGGCGGCCGGGACCGTCCTCACCCATCAGCATCGTCATCCGGGGACCTCCTCGCGCACGGCTCCGGGCGCGTTCGGCGTTCGTGACGGGCGCACCCGCGCATCTTCCCACGCCCCGAGCGGACCGCCCGGTGGCCCCGCGCAGCGCCCGGCCCGCGCCGGGGCGGCGGGCCGGGCCGGGACAGCGGTCAGTCGGTGCCGGCCAGCACCTGCTGCGGCACGCGCAGGCGCCGCCCGGGGGACGAGGCCGCCCAGTCCGCCACCGGCCAGCGCGCCGCGCGCGCGACCCGGAACAGCGACACGTCCGGCGAGACGGCGGTGGGGTTGCCCACGGCCCGCAGCAGCGGCACGTCCGGGTGGGAGTCGGCGTAGGCGTAGCTGGCGGACAGGTCCGCCCCCTCCACCTCGGCGTAGCGGCGCAGCCACGCCGCGCGCGCCTCGCCGACCACGGGCGGGGAGGTCAGGAACCCGGTGGCGCGCCGGCGCCCGTCCGGCCCCGTCTCCTCCTCCAGGTCGGTGCACACCACCTCGTCGAACAACCCCGCCAGCGGGCGCGTCACCACCCGCGCGTCGCCGGTCATGAGGATCGTGCGGTGCCCGGCGTCCCGGTGCGCCTGGATGCGCCGCAGCGCGTCCGAGGACACCTGCTGCAGGAAGCGGGGGGCGAACACGTCGTCCACGTGCGCCTCGAGCGCGTCGAGGTCCACGCCGGCGTAGCCGCGGAACAGCGAGCGCAGGAAGCTGCCGCGGTCGCGGCGCTCGGCGGCGATCCAGCCCGGCAGGTGCCGCACCACGCGGGCGAACTCCGCGACCCGGGCCGCGGCGTCCAGCTGCGACAACCGCAGCGTCAGGTACGTGTCCACCACGGTGCCCGGCAGCAGCGTGCCGGCCAGGTCGAAGACCGCCAGCACCGGCGCGGCGCCGGGCTCGGCCGGCTTCAGCTCGCGCGGGCCGCCGGTGGCCTCGGCCGCCTTGCGGCGGCGGCGGATCTCCTCGTACTTGCGCATCTGCCCGGTGACGCTGGGGCAGTGGGTGTCGCGCCAGTAGGCCTGCCAGTCGACCACGGCGGTGTCGAAGCCCCACAGCTCGACGTCCTCGGGGTCCAGCGAGCGGTGCAGCGCCAGGGTGTTGTCGTCGACGAAGCGCAGCTCCGCCTCGGTGTACGCCTTGTACAGGTCCATGTAGCGGCGGGCGAACTCGACCTCGCGGCGCGCGGCGTCCAGCTTGCGCGAGGCGCGGCGCACCCGCTCCGAGCGCGGCGCCAGCATCAGCGCGCGGTTGCCGGCGCTCGTCAGCAGCTCACCGGCGCGCACCTTGCGCTCCACCTTGTTCTGCCCGGGGAACTCCCACGTCGGCATGACCTCGGGGGAGGAGTCGAAGGGGTGCTCGACGAAGTAGGCGCGCACGTGCTCGTACAGCCCGCGGAACGTGATCGGGTTCCGGTTGCCGGAGGACACGTGGTAGTACGCCGGCTGCGACAGCGGCGGCGGCGTCGCGGCGGCCTTGAGGATCGCGTTGACGACGTGGTCGATCGGGACGACGTCCAGCACCGAGTCCGGCGCGGCGGGGAACTCCGTCAGCTCGCCCTTGCCGTACGCCAGGATGATCGGCTCGGCCATCTTGAAGCCCTCGATCCAGCCCGGGTGCGGGTGGACCAGCGCGGACTCCACGATGCTGGGGCGCAGGATCGTCGTCGGCAGGACCGGGGCGGCGACCTCCTCCACGAACCGCTCGCCCATCGCCTTGGTGAACGTGTAGCAGTCCGTCCAGCCCAGGGTGCGGGCGCGCTCCTTGCCGGCGGCCTTCTGCTGCTCGCTCACCCACTCCACGCGGCGGCGCTCGGCGTCGGCGGCCACCGTCAGCGGCCCGGCCCGGCCGTGGTCGCGCTCGGCGGCGCGCAGGAACTCGCGCAGCTGCGCGTCCAGGCGCGAGTCCTCCTCGATGCGGGCGGCCAGCCGCAGGCCGGACTCCAGCTCGGTGCGCCAGTCCACGTCGTGCTGGACCGCGCGCTCGGGGACCTCGCCGCGCCGTCGCCCGCCCACGTAGGCGGTGGACACGTGCACGTAGTGGGTGGGGGCGTCCGGGCGGCTGGCGGCCAGCGTGCGCTCCACCAGGCCCTTGGTGCCCAGCACGTTGGTGGTGAAGGCGTCCTGGATCAGCGGGTCGAAGGAGACGTCGCCGGCGCAGTGCACCACCACGTCCAGGTCGCCGGGCAGCTCCGGCACGTCCGCCAGGTCGCCCTCCAGGACGGCGACGCGCGTCTTCAGCAGGTCGTCGGGGTCGCCGGCCGCGGCGAAGATCTTCTTGCGCAGCAGCGAGCGCATCCGGTCCTCGCCGCTCTGGCCCGGCTTCGGGCGCACCAGCGCGAGCACCGAGGCGCCGGGGACGTCGACGAGGATCCGCTGCAGCAGCGCCTCGCCGATGAAACCGGTCACGCCGGTCAAGAGGAGGCGCTTGCCGTCGAGCTGCTCAGCCAATCGCACCGGGCGATCCTGCCACGACCCGGCGGTCCACCCGGACGCCGTCGAGCACCGCGGGCCACCGGCGCGCGGTGCCGCACCCCCGGACGGGTGACGCGCCCGACCTCAAGTCACGCACCGTGGTGCCGATGCTCCTCCCTGAGCAGCCGGGCAGGGAGCTGCCGGAGCGGGGGAACGACATGGTGAGCACGACGGGCACGTCCCGGGTGAGCAGGGCGGCGGTGCGGCCCACGGGGCAGGAGCGGACCTTCGGGGCGGACGAGCTCATCGTCTCCAAGACCGACACCCGCGGGGTCATCACGTACGCCAACGACGTCTTCTGCCGCGTCGGCGCCTACGAGCTGCACGAGGTCGTCGGGCAGCCGCACAACCTCATCCGGCACCCCGAGATGCCCCGGGCGGTCTTCAAGCTGCTGTGGGACACCGTCTCCGCCGGCCGGGAGCTGTTCGCCTACGTCAACAACCTGGCCGCCGACGGCGCGAACTACTGGGTGCTGGCGCACGTCACCCCCTCCTTCGGGCCGGGCGGGAAGGTCGTCGGCTACCACTCCAACCGCCGCCGGCCCGCCCGCGCGGGAGTGGAGGCGGTCCAGCCCCTGTACCGCGAACTGCTGGCCGAGGAGTCCCGCCACGGCACCGGCCGGGCGGCGGCCGAGGCCGGCAGCGCACTGCTGGCGGCCCGGCTCGCCGAGCGCGGCGTCGACTACGACGAGTTCGTGTGGTCCCTGATCCCCGACGTGGAGGCCTGAGATGAGCAGCACCGGCAGGCGGGGCCTCCTCGGTCGCGGGCGCGCCGGCGGCGCAGCGCCCGACGAGCTGGCCCGCTACCGCGCCCTGGTCGAGCAGGTGACCCGCGTGTGCGAGGCCGCCGCCGCCGGCGACTCCGAGGCGCGCGTGGCCGGCGTGCCCGGCTGCGAGGACGACCCCCGGCTCGCCGGGCTCGTGCAGGGCGTCAACCGCGCGCTGGACGTCTCCGACGCCTTCGTCCGCGAGGCCGGTGCGGTGCTCAGCTCCGCCTCCGAGGGCCGCTACCACCGCCGCCTGCTGCCCGGCGGGCTGCGCGGCGCCTACCGCGGCAGCGCCTCCCTCATCGACGCCGGGCGGGCCGCCATGCAGCGCGACGCCCGCAGCATCGCCGCCGCCGCCGACTCGCGCCTCGCCCTGGCCGACACGTTCGAGGCCGACGTCCTGGGCGTGGCCGAGCAGGTGGCGACGGCCTCCACCGAGCTCAGCGCCTCCGCGCAGGGCTTGTCCACGGCGGCGTCGGCCGCCAGCGCGGAGGCCGACCAGGCGTCCGGCACCATGCAGGCCCTGACGCAGGCCTCGGAGGAGATCCAGCAGGTCGTCTCCGTCATCAACAGCATCGCCGGGCAGACGCGGCTGCTGGCCCTGAACGCCACCATCGAGTCCGCCCGCGCCGGGGAGGCCGGTCGCGGCTTCGCGGTCGTGGCGGCCGAGGTCAAGGAGCTGGCCGACCAGACCGGCCGGGCGACCGAGGAGGTCTCGGCGCAGGTGGCGAGCATCCGGGCGCAGGCGCAGGGGGCGGCGCAGGCCATCACCGGCATCAGCGCCACGGTGGCGGAGATGAACGGCCTCGTGGACGGCGTTCGGGCGGCCGTGGACGGCGGCGGCAGCTGGGGCGGTGCGCAGGACGTCACGGGCCTGTCCCGCCTGGCCGAGGAGCTGCGCGTGAAGATCGACGCCTTCCTCTCCGGCCTGCGCGCCTGACCCCTCGTCCCCGCCTCGGCGCCCGCCCCACCCACCCCCGCCCCCACCCTTGTGGTGATCTTGCACGGTTGAGCATTCAAGCGTGCAAGATCACCGCCGGACGGGGGGTGGTGGGCGCGCCGAGGTGACAGGGGGGCCACCCGCGGTGATGATCGGGCGGCAACCACCCGGACGTCCCGCGAGGAGGCGGTCGTGTCCACCGCTGTGCCCACCCCGAACGACAGCGGCACCCGCCGCCGGCCCACCGCCCGCTCGGTCGCCGTCTGGAGCCTCGTCGCGATCGTCGGCGCCGTCTCCTGGACGGTGCTGGCGATCGCGCGCGGGGAGTCCGTCAACGCGCTGTGGATCCTGTTCGCCGCACTGGCGTCCTACGCGATCGCCTACCGGTTCTACGCCCGGTTCATCGCCTACCGGGTGCTGCGGGCCGACGACTCGCGCGCCACGCCCGCCGAGCGCCTGCACAACGGCGTCGACTACGAGGTCACCGACCGCCGGGTGCTGTTCGGGCACCACTTCGCCGCCATCGCCGGCGCCGGCCCGCTCGTGGGACCGGTGCTCGCGGCGCAGATGGGCTACCTGCCCGGCACGATCTGGATCGTCGTCGGCGTCATCTTCGCCGGGGCCGTGCAGGACATGACGGTGCTGTTCTTCTCGATGCGCCGCGACGGCAAGAGCCTGGGGCAGATGGTGCGCGAGGAGATCGGCCTCGTCGGCGGCGTCGCCGCCCTGGTCGCCGTCTTCGCCATCATGATCATCATCCTGGCGGTGCTGGCGCTCATCGTCGTCAACGCCCTGGCCGAGTCGCCGTGGGGCGTGTTCTCGATCGCCCTGACGATCCCCATCGCCCTGTTCATGGGCCTGTACCTGCGCTACCTGCGCCCCGGCCGGGTGCTGGAGGCCACCGGCATCGGCGTCGTGCTGCTGCTGGCGGCCATCGTCGGCGGTGGCTACGTCGAGCAGCTGGGCCTGGCGCAGAGCCTGACGCTGAGCAAGGAGACGCTCGTCCTGGCGCTGGTGGTGTACGGGTTCGTCGCCTCGGTGCTGCCGGTGTGGCTGCTGCTGACCCCGCGCGACTACCTGTCGACGTTCATGAAGGTCGGCGTCATCGTGCTGCTGGCCGTCAGCCTGCTCATCGCCCGCCCCGTCCTGGCCAACGACGCGGTGACCACGTTCGCCCGCGAGGGGAACGGGCCGGTGTTCGCCGGCTCGCTGTTCCCCTTCGTGTTCATCACCATCGCCTGCGGCGCCCTGTCCGGTTTCCACGCGCTCATCGCCTCCGGCACGACGCCGAAGATGATCGCCAAGGAGCGCCAGGTCCGCCTCATCGGCTACGGCGGGATGCTCATGGAGAGCTTCGTCGCCATCAGCGCCCTCATCGCCGCCTCCGTCATCGACCAGGGCGTCTACTTCGCGATGAACTCCCCGGCCGGCGCCACCGGCGGCACCGCCGAGTCCGCCTCGCAGTTCCTCGCCGGCATCGGCATCACGACCCCGCCGGAGACGCTGACCGCGACGGCGCAGGCGGTCGAGGAGGACATCGTCTCGCGCACCGGCGGGGCCCCCACCCTCGCGCTGGGCATCTCGCAGATCTTCCACTCCGCGTTCGGCGGTGGCCTGCAGGCGTTCTGGTACCACTTCGCGATCATGTTCGAGGCGCTGTTCATCCTCACCGCCGTCGACGCCGGCACCCGCGTGGGCCGGTTCATGCTGCAGGACACGGTCGGCAACGTGTGGAAGCGGTTCGGCGACCTGTCGTGGCGGCCCGGCAACCTCATCGCCAGCGCCGTCGTCGTGGCCGCCTGGGGGTACTTCCTGTACGCCGGGGTCACCGACCCCCTGGGCGGCATCAACCAGCTCTTCCCGCTGTTCGGCATCGCCAACCAGCTGCTCGCGGCCATCGCGCTGACCCTGGTGACGACGCTGCTCGTCAAGCACGGCCGCGCCCGCTACGCCTGGGTGGCGGCGGTACCGCTCGCCTGGGACCTGGTGGTGACGATGACGGCGAGCTGGCAGAAGGTGTTCTCCGACAACCCGGCCATCGGGTACTTCGCCCAGGCCGACGCTTACCGCGAGGCGATGGACGCCGGGCGGCTCCTCGGCGCCGCCCGGGACGCCGGCCAGATGCAGCAGGTCGTCACGAACTCCACCGTCAACGGGGTCCTGCAGGCGGTGTTCGCGCTGCTGGTGATCGTCGTGGCCGTCAACGCCGCCGTCGTCGTGGCCAGCGCCCTGCGCGCCGGGTCCCTGCCCACCACCGAGGTGCCGGCGGTGCCGTCCCGGCTGCGCGAACCCGCGGGCCTGTTCCCCACCGCGCAGGAGAGGCGCGAGGCCGCCGGGCGCGAGGAGGTCCTGCGGTGAGGGACGCCGCGGTGGGGGACCTGGTGCGCGGGCTGCGCTGGTACCTGCGGGAGGTGGACGGCAGCTCCCGCTGGGAGCGGTACCTGGCCGAGTGCGCCGCCCACGGGCACCCGCCGCTGTCGCGGCGGGAGTTCGAGCGCCGCCGCGCCGACGCCCGCGCCGGCGCGGTCTCCTCCCGCTGCTGCTGAGGGCGCTGCGAGACTGCCGCCGTGGTGCGGATGGGGCGCGAGGAGTTCGAGGACGCCGTCGCCGACGCCCTCGACGAGATCCCGCAGGAGCTCGCCCGGGCGATGAGCAACGTCGTCGTCCTCGTCGAGGACGACCCGCCGGAGGGGTTCGGGCCCGACCTGCTGGGCCTGTACGAGGGCACCCCGCTGACCGAGCGGGGCGAGTGGTGGGCGGCCGGTGCGCTGCCGGACCGCATCACGGTGTTCCGCCGCCCCACCCTGGCCGTGTGCGAGGACCGCGAGCAGGTGGTGGCGGAGGTCCGCGTCACCGTGGTGCACGAGGTGGCCCACCACTTCGGCATCGACGACGAGCGCCTGCACGAGCTCGGCTGGGCGTGAGGCGCCCTCAGCCGGTGGCGTCGGCGGTGCTCGCGGCCAGGGACGCCAGGCGGCCCCCCGCCGCCCGGGCCAGGGCGCGCAGCACGTCGCGCTGGCCGGGGGTGAGGGTGCGCGGGCGGTGGTCCAGCAGGCACACCGTGCCCAGCGCCCGGCCGGCCGCGTCGGTGACCGGCGCCCCGGCGTAGAAGCGCACGGGCAGGCCCTGGACGAGGTACCCCAGGTCGCGGAAGCGGGCGTCCACCGCCGCGTCCGGCACCTCGACGAGGTCGTCGCCGGGGACGTGGTGGCAGAACCCCTGCTCGCGCGGCACCCGGTGCGGGGCCAGGCCCACCGCGGCCGGCACGTGCTGCTCGTCGCGGCCCACGAGCGTGACCATGGCCACGGGCACGTCGGCCACGCGGGCGGCGACCGCGGTCAGCTCCTGCAGGACCGGGTCGCCCGTGCCCGCGGCCTCGGCGTGCCGCTCGGCGGAACCGGCCCGCAGCACCTCGGCCGCCGGGGCGGGCACCGCGACCGCCGCCGGGGCGGGGGTGAAGTCCAGCCCGGCCACCTCCCCGGCCGGCACCGGGCGGCTGAAGAAGTACCCCTGCAGCAGGTCGTAGCCCAGCTCGGTCAGCAACCGGCGCGTGCCCTCGTCCTCCACGCCCTCGCCGACGACCTCCAGCCCGAGGCGGTGCGCCAGTTCCAGCACGGCGCGCACGATCGCCTCGTCCCCGCCGCCGCGCAGCGCGCCGGCGACGAACCGGCGGTCCACCTTCAGCTCGTCGAAGGGCAGGTCCTGCAGCATCGCCAGGCTGGTGTAGCCGGTGCCGAAGTCGTCCAGCGCGGTGCGCACCCCCAGCGCCCGCAGCTCCGCCAGGACGGCCGCCGCGCGCCGCGGCTGGGTGGTCACCGCGGACTCGGTGACCTCCAGCACCAGCAGGTGCGCGGGCACGCCGCTGCGCTCCAGGTGCGCGCGCACCTGCTCCACGAGCCCGTCGTGGGCGACGAGCCGGGCGGACAGGTTCACCGAGACCCGCAGCGAGCGCCCCTCGCGCCGCCACGCCGCCGCCTGGTCCAGGGCCTCGCCCAGCACCCAGTCGGTCAGCGCGACGATCACCGAGGTGCGCTCGGCCTCGGGCAGGAACGCCCCCGGCGCCAGCAGGCCGCGGGTGGGGTGCTGCCAGCGCACCAGGGCCTCCACGCCCCGCACCCGCCGGCCGTGGGCCTCGACCAGCGGCTGGTAGTGCAGCCGCAGCTGCCCCTCGGCCACCGCGGTGCGCAGCTGCGCCTGCAGCTGCACGCCGTCGGCGGTGTGCTCGTCCATGCCCGGTTCCCACACCAGCGCCGCGCGGTCCGCGCGGCGGGCGGCGTGCAGCGCGGTGTCGGCGCGCTGCAGCAGGGTGCCGGGGTCGGTGCCGTGCAGGGGCGCCAGGACGGCGCCGGCGGTGACGTCCACGTCGACCCGGATGCCGGCCACCTCGAACGGGCTGGTGCCGTGCGACTCGGCGGCCTCGACGACCCGCTGCAGCACCTCGGCGGGGGAGCAGCCGCGCAGGTCCGCGGGCAGCCGGGGCAGCCACAGCGCGAAGTCGTCCCCGCCCAGGCGGGCGACGGTCCCGCCCCGCCCGGCCCAGCGCGCGCAGGAGCGGGCCACCTGCCGCAGCAGCTCGTCGCCGCCGCCGCGGCCCAGGGCCTGGTTCAGCTCCCCGAAGCGGTCCAGGTCCAGCAGCACCAGCACCCCCGGGGCGTCCAGGTCCACCCCGGCCAGGTCGCGGGCGACGACCTCGGCCAGCCCGGTCTCGTTGAGCAGCCCGGTGAGCGCGTCGGTGGTCGCCAGCACGCGCGCACGGCGCGTCAGGACCCCCACGACGGCTCCGGAGGTGGCGGTGATGCTCACCAGCAGCGCCACGTGCAGCGCCGCGGAACCGGCCGGCTGGCCCGCGCCCAGGGCCGCGGAGGCAGCGGCCAGCGCGGCCACGGAGTGCACGGCGGCCCGGGACCGCGGCAGGAACAGCGCCCCGTAGACGACCACCCAGCCGGTGAACGTGGCGACCGCCGTGGCGGGGGCGCCGTCGCCGACCGCCCGCACCGCCAGGGCGATGACGACCGTGCCGGCACCGAGCAGGACGTGCATCGGCGCGTCCGGCAACCGGCGGGCCCGGACCAGCCCCGCCGCCACGGCCGAGGCGAGCACACCGAGCGCCGCGGTCGCCGGGCGGTCCACGCCGGCCCAGACCGGGCAGGCGGCGATCAGCAGCAGCAGGAGGCCGCCCAGGCCGAAGAACACGGCGAGCGTCACGCGGTTGCTCAGCGCCACCGCAGCCTCCGATCGGGTCGTCACGGCCGGCGCGCCGACCGGCGCGCCCCGTTCCTCCGCTGCTCGAAGGCTCCACGCGGTGCATCGGCGCGCCGCCCGCGCCGGTTGAGCCCGCGCCCGGGGGTCAGCGCGTCGCCGCGGTGCCCTCGGCGGGGCGTCCGGCGCCGGCCAGGACCACCTGACCGGCGCTGACCGGCCGCGCGTACAGGTACCCCTGCGCCAGGGCGCAGTTCAGCGCCCGCAGCGTCCCGGCCTGCTGCTCGGTCTCCACGCCCTCGGCGATGACGTCCAGGCCCAGGCTGCGGGCCAGCTCCACGATGCTGGCGACCAGCGTGGTGGCCGAGCCCCCGCCGGTGAGGTCGCCCACGAAGGACCGGTCGATCTTGACGATGTCCACCGGCAGCCGGCGCAGGTACGACAGGCTGGAGTAGCCGGTGCCGAAGTCGTCGATGGCGATGCGCACGCCGAGGGCGCGCAGCTTCTCCAGCCGCGCCGCGGTGCCGGCGAAGTCGTGCACCAGCAGGCTCTCGGTGATCTCCAGGGTGAGCTGCCGGGCCGGCAGGCCGGAGTCGCGCAGCGCGCCGGCGACGACGTCGACGACCTCGTCCCCGGCGAGCTGGACCGCCGAGAGGTTCACCCCGATGGTGACCGGCCGCCCGTGCCGGCGCGACCACTGCGCGGTCTGCTGCGCGGCGGTGCGCAGCACCCACGTCCCGATCTCCGCGATGTGCCCGCTGCTCTCGGCCAGCGGCACGAACTCCAGCGGCGGGACCGTGCCCAGCACCGGGTGGTGCCAGCGCAGCAGGGCCTCGAAGCCCTCCGTCCCCCCGCCGTCCAGTTCCACCGTGGCCTGGTAGTGCACCTCCAGCTCGCCGCGTCCCACCACGCCCCGCAGGTCCTCCAGGAGCTGGGCGCGGTGGGCCGCTGCCCGCCCCATCGCCTGCGCGTAGGTGACGGCGCGGTCACCGCCGAGCGACTTGGCCTCCTGCAGGGCGAGGTCGGCGTGGTGCAGGAGCTGCTCGGTGCCGTCCCCGACGGGCTCCCCGGCACTGAGGGCTGCGCTGTCGGCCACGCCGGCGCTGGCCCGCACGGTCAGCTCCTGGCCACCGGCGGGCACCGGTCCGCGCACGGCGGTGAGGAACCGCTCGGCGGCCCGGGAGGCGCTCTCGCCGTGCCCGCCGGTCAGGACGACCGCGAACGCGTCGCCGTCCAGGCGCGCCACGCGGTCCCCGGCCCGCGCGGCGGCGCGCAGCCGCCGGGCGGTGGTGCGCAGCACCTCGTCGCCGACGGCGCTGCCGCGGACGTCGTTGACCGCCTTGAAGCCGTCCAGGTCCAGCACCACGACGGCGGCGGGTCCACCCTCGGCCAGGGCCCGCTGGAGGACCTCGCCGACCTGGATGCGGTTGGCCAGGCCCGTCAGGGGGTCCTGCAGGCCCTGCTGCTCGTTGAACCGCCAGGAGGCCAGGTGCGCGCAGCTGGCGGCGAGGACGAAACCGGCGTGCAGCAGCGTCCACCGCCACGGGTGGGCCATCGCGCCGTGGTGGGCGTACACGCTGTGCGGGACGAGGGTGCCCAGCACGCCGTGGTGCAGGACGACGATGCCCAGCCCCACCCCGAAGGGGACCCAGTCCTGGTAGAGCGCGACGACGCCGACCATGACGAAGAAGTGGAAGTGCGCCTCGATGAGGCCGCCGGTGAGGTCCACCAGCACCGCCGAGGCGGCGAACAGGCTCGCGGTGGCCGCCGCCGACGTCGCGGCGCGGCCCCACCGGGGCGGCAGCGCGACCGGCAGCGGCAGCAGGACCACGGCGACCAGGAGCAGCACGCGGGCGGCGGGGTGGCCCAGCGCCAGGCCCAGCGGCAGCAGGGCCAGCCCCTGGGCCGCGGCCAGGACCAGCAGGACGCGGTGCCGGCGCCGCCAGACGTCCTCGGGCAGCCGGCGCCCCTGGGGCAGGAGCGCCCCGGTGGCCGCCCGCACCGCCGTCCACGTCGCACCGGTCTGCACCGGCCGCCGGCGCGGCGCCCTCGAGGACGGCCCGCCCGTCCGGTGGAATCGGCCGGCGGCGCGCGGGGTTGAGGAGCGTGTGATGGTCGACCTCCTGAGCTTCGAGACGGCCCGCACCGCGTTCGGCGAGCGCCGCTTCACCGACGCGGTGTCCACCCTGGAACCCCTGCTGACGCGCAACCCCGACGACCGCGCCCTGCGTGAGCTCCTCGCCCGTTCCTACTTCGGGGCGGCGATGCTCGGCAAGGCGGAGGAGCAGGCGCGCGAGCTGGTGCGCCGCGCCCCGGCCGACGGGTACGCGCACCTGCTGCTGGCCCGCAGCCTGGAGCGGCAGAGCCGCACCGCCGAGGCGCGCGGGCACCGCGTCATGGCGCACGTCCTCGGCGCAGAGGGCTGAGGAGCCTCCGGCGCCGGGGGTCGGCTCCTCACACCAGGGGCACCAGGTCGCGCACCGAGTCCACGACGCGGTGCGGGCGGAACGGGAAGCGTTCCACCTGCTCCGCGCGCGTGGACCCGGTGAGCACCAGGTAGGTGCGCAGGCCCGCCTCGATGCCGGCGACGACGTCGGTGTCCATGCGGTCGCCGACCATCGCCGTGGTCTCCGAGTGCGCCTGGATGCGGTTCATGGCGGAGCGGAACATCATCGGGTTCGGCTTGCCGACGAAGTACGGCTCGGCGCCGGTGGCCCGGGTGATGAGCGCGGCGACCGACCCGGTGGCCGGCAGCGGCCCCTGGGCGGAGGGGCCGGTGGCGTCGGGGTTGGTGGCGATGAACCGCGCACCGCCCTCGATGAGCCGGATGGCCCGGGTGATGGCCTCGAAGGAGTACGTCCGGGTCTCGCCGAGCACCACGTAGTCCGGCGAGGTGTCGGTGAGGATGAACCCGGCCTCGTGCAGCGCCGTGGTCAGCCCGGACTCGCCGATGACGTACGCCGAGCCCTGCGGCATCTGCCGGGCCAGGAAGTCGGCGGTGGCCAGGGCGGAGGTCCAGATGGACTCCTCCGGCACGGTGATGCCGCTGCGCGCCAGGCGCGCAGCCAGGTCGCGCGGGGTGAAGATGGAGTTGTTCGTCAGCACCAGGAACCGCCGGCCGGTGTCGGCCAGGCGCTGCAGGAAGTCCGCCGCGCCGGGCAGCGCCCGCTCCTCGTGGACGAGCACCCCGTCCATGTCGGTCAGCCAGCACTCGATGCCGCCGTCCCCGCCCGGGCCGGGCTCCGTGCCCGCCCCGGCGACCGCGTCCTCGTCCACGTCGTCCCCCTCCGCTCCGGTACCGCCTCGGTGGTCCGGCTCAGCCGTCCAGGCCGGCCAGCACGGCCGCCGTCCCCGACAGTCCCAGCCGGGTGGCGCCCGCGTCGAGCACCGCCAGCGCGCTCGCCGTGTCGCGGATGCCGCCGCTGGCCTTGACGCCGAGGCGCCCGCCGACGGTGGCGGCCATGAGCTGCACGGCGTGCACGCTCGCGCCGCCGGTGGAGTGGAACCCGGTGGAGGTCTTCACGAAGTCGGCGCCGGCGGTCTCGGCGGCGCGGCACACCTCGACGAGCACGTCGTCGGGCAGGGCCGCGGACTCCACGATGACCTTCAGCACCCCGGGGGAGGGGACGGCGGCGCGCACGGCGGCGACGTCGGCGCGCACCGCGTCGAACTCCCCGGCCAGCGCGGCGCCCACGTCGATGACCATGTCGACCTCGTGCGCGCCGGCGCGCACGGCGGCCTCCGCCTCGGCGGCCTTGAGGGCGCTGGTGTGCTTGCCGGAGGGGAACCCGCACACCGTGGCGACGACCTGGCCCTCGACGGCCTCGCCGCGGGCCACGTCCAGCATCGACGGGGACACGCAGATCGCCAGGACGCCCAGCTCGCGCGCCTCCACGCACAGGGCGAGGACGTCGGCCCGCGTCGCCTCGGGCTTGAGCAGGGTGTGGTCGACGAGGCGGGCGACGTCGTTGCGGGTGCGGCCGGCGGGGGCGGGGGTGCTCACGGCCGCGAGTCTGCCACCGGCCGCCGCCCGGCCGCCCTCGGCCGTCGCAGCTCCGGCGCGGCGGCGAGGCGGTCGCGCCCGCCGGTCTTGGCGGCGTACAGGGCCTCGTCGGCGCGGCGCAGCGCCGAGGCGGGTTCCTCGGCCCCGTCCCAGCGGGCCACCCCGACGGAGCAGCTCTGCCCGTGGGGGACGACGGCGCGCAGGGAGTCCAGGCGCCGCAGGGTGCCGTCCTCGTCGCGCGAGGGCAGCAGGACGGCGAACTCCTCCCCGCCCCAGCGGGCCAGGAACCCGTCGCCGGCCAGGGCCTCGGTCCAGGCGGCGGTGGCGGCCTTGAGCAGCTCGTCGCCGGCCTGGTGCCCGCGGGAGTCGTTGAAGGCCTTGAAGCGGTCCAGGTCCAGCAGCGCGACGTACAGCCCCTCGCCGGTGCGGGCGGCCGTGGCGCAGGCGCGGGAGAGCTCGTGGTCCCAGGTGCGGCGGTTGGCGGCGCCGGTCAGCGGGTCGGTGCGGGCCAGGGCGGCCAGCTGCACGGCCTGGCTGCGCACCTGCTGCAGCAGGTCCCAGATGCGGGCCACGACCAGGGCGATGAGCAGCACCGAGCCGGTCGCCAGCCACCCCGTGGGGGTGGCGCGCCCGCCGACGGTGAGGCCCACCAGCACCAGGGAGGGCAGCACGGCCGCCACGGCCAGCAGCACCAGGCGCGGCACGGTCAGCCCGGCGCCCTCGGTGGGCTTCTTCTCCGTCAGGCGGGAGGCGGACTCGGTGCTCGCGGCCAGGGCGTACAGCACGTAGAAGCACTGCCACAGCAGGTTCATCCACAGCGGGGTGCTCGCCCCGCCGTCGACGAGCTGCAGGACGTTGTTGCCGACGTCGGCGACCACGGTGGCGGCGGTGCCGCCGGCCAGGAGCCAGAACGCGCGGGTGCGCGCGCCGGGGCCGGTGACCATGCGGACCAGCAGGAAGACCCACAGCACGTCGGCGACCGGGTAGGCGGTGCTGACGACGCGCACCAGTGCGCTCTGCGTGCTGTCGGTGGCGATGGGCAGCACGACGAAGACGCCGAACAGGGTGGCTGCGCTGAGCGTGACGATGCAGGCGTCCAGCAGGCTGCCGCGGTGGGAGGACCCGCCGCGCTGGCGGTTCAGGCTCAGCAGGCCGACGGTCACGGGCACGTACGCCAGCAGGTAGACGGCGTCGGCGGGGGTCGGCCAGCTCTCGTTGCCGGCCAGGTCCAGGACCGCGAACAGCAGCTCGCCCAGCAGGTACATCACCTGCGCGCCCAGCAGCCAGCGCCACGGGCGCCGCCGCGCGAGCGGGATCCGGTGCACGGCCACGGCCATCAGGGCGACGGCCGCGGCGACGGGCACCAGGTACAGCAGGGTGCCCGCCGGGCTCGTGGTCCCGGCTCCCGCGGTCGCGACCGCGCACAGCGGCAGGGTCGCCACGAGGGCGATCGCGGCGGTGCCCAGGCCGCGGGTGCGGGAGCGGTTCACGTGGTCCTCCTGGCGGTGGCCCCGGTCGCCGGGGTGCTCGGGCCGGTGGCCCCGGCCGCCGCGGTGGCGGGGCCGTCGTGCACGAGGCGGTCGCGCCCACCGGTCTTGGCGGAGTACAGGGCCGCGTCCGCGCGGCGCAGCACGGTAGCGGGTTCCTCCACGCCGTCCCAGCCGGCGGTGCCGATCGAGCAGGTCTGCCCGTGCGGCACCACGGCGCGCAGCGCGTCGGCGCGGGCCAGCGCGGGGGCCGGGTCGGTGGTGAAGGGCAGCAGGACGGCGAACTCCTCCCCGCCCCAGCGGGCCAGGAACCCGTCGCCGGCCAGGGCCTCGGTCCAGGCGGCGGTGGCGGCCTTGAGCAGCTCGTCGCCGGCCTGGTGCCCGCGGGAGTCGTTGAAGGCCTTGAAGCGGTCCAGGTCCAGCAGCGCGACGAGGAACGAGGTGCCCTGCGCGCGCGCCGTGGCGCAGGCGCGGGAGAGCTCGTGGTCCCAGGTGCGGCGGTTGGCGGCGCCGGTCAGCGGGTCGGTGCGGGCCAGGGCGGCCAGCTGCACGGCCTGGCTGCGCACCTGCTGCAGCAGGTCCCAGATGCGGGCCACGACCAGGGCGATGAGCAGCACCGAGCCGGTCGCCAGCCACGCCACCGGGGTGGTGCCGCCGGTCAGCGCCAGCAGGACCAGCACCCCGGAGGGCAGCGCGGCGGCCAGGGCGAGCACGACCAGGCGCAGCGGGGTCAGCCCCCCGGTGCCGGCGGGCTTCTTCTCCGCCAGCGCCGGGGCGGAGGCGGAGAACGCGGCCAGGGCGATGCTCAGGTAGAAGGACAGCCACAGCACGTTCAGCGAGCGGGGGGCGACGTCACCACCGGTGCGGTGCTGCACGACGGTCCAGGCCACGTCGGCCACGACGGTGGCGGCGGTGCCGCCGGCCAGGAACCAGAACGCGCGGGTGCGCGCGCCGGGGCCGGTGACCATGCGGGCCAGCAGGTGCACGAGCACGACGTCGGCGATCGGGTAGGCGGCGCTGGTGACGCGGGCCAGCGCGCCCTGCGTGCTGTCGGTGGCCAGCGGCAGCACGACGAAGACCCCGAACAGCGTCGCCGCGCTGAGCGTCACCACGCCCGCGTCCAGCAGGCTGCCGCGGTGGGAGGCGCCGCCGCGCTGGCGGTTCAGGCCCAGCAGGCCGACGGTCACGGGCACGTACGCCAGCAGGTAGACGGCGTCGGCGGGGGTGGGCCACGCCTCGCTGCCGCGCAGCTGCAGCCCGGCCAGGGTGCTCTCGCCGACGAGGTAGAGCAGCTGCCCGGCCAGCAGCCAGCACCACGGCCCGCGCCGGGGGCGGGGCACCCGCGGCACCGCCAGCGCGGTGAGCGCGAACGCCAGCGCCACGGGCACCAGGTACGCCACGGCACCGGTGCGGGAGGCGGGGTCGGGCAGCGTGGACAGGAGCGCGGCGACGGCCGCGACCACCGCCACGGCCCGCAGCCACGCGGGGGCGGGCGTCCTGTCCTGCATCACCTCCGCTGCGTCGGCTCCCGCGCGCCCGCCCTGGAGCCCGCGTCACACGGGTGGCCCACCCCGACCGCACCGGGTGGTGCGCGGTCCCCGGTGGCGCGGGGGGTGGCGTCGGGGCCGCGGGTTAGGCTCGTGCGCGTGGTGAGCATCCCTGGCCTGAAGACCGTGCTGGACCGCCCGGCCGCCGCGCCGGCGGGCGGCACCTCCCGCTCGAGCGCGCGGCTGACCGGCTGGGGCCGCACGGCGCCCACGACGGCGACCGTCCTGCGCACCGCGGACCTGGACGTGCTGGCCGAGGCGGTGCGCACCGCCGGCCCGCGCGGCGTGATCGCCCGCGGCCTGGGCCGCAGCTACGGCGACCCCGCCCAGAACGCCGGCGGCCTGGTCATCGACATGACGGCGCTGGACCGCATCCACGACATCGACGTGGACACCGCCGTCGCGGACGTGGACGCCGGCTGCTCGCTGGACAAGCTGCTGCGCGCGGTCGTGCCGCACGGGCTGTGGGTTCCGGTGCTGCCGGGCACCCGCCAGGTCACCGTGGGCGGCGCCATCGGCGCCGACATCCACGGCGGCAACCACCACACCCAGGGCACCTTCACCCGGCACGTGCTCTCCCTGGACCTGCTGACCGCCGACGGCCAGGTCCGCACCCTCACCCCCGACGGCCCGGACCGCGAGCTGTTCCTGGCCACCACCGGCGGCATGGGCCTGACCGGCGTGGTGCTGCGCGCGAAGATCCGCCTGGACCGCGTGGAGACGTCCTACTTCATCGCCGACGTCGAGCAGGCGCCCGACTTCGACGAGATGCTCGAGCGGCTGACGAGGAACGACGAGAACTACACGTACTCCAAGACGTGGTTCGACTCCGTCACCAAGGGCGCCCACATGGGCCGCGGCTTCCTGCTGCGCGGCTCCTCCGCCAAGCTGGAGGACCTGCCCGCGAACCTGCGCAAGGACCCGCTGAAGTTCGACGCCCCGCAGCTGGCGACCTTCCCGGACGTGTTCCCGCCGGGGATGCTCAACCGGCTGACGGCCAAGGCGCTCAACGAGTTCTACTACCGCAAGGCCCACACCCAGCAGGGCGTGGTGCAGAACATCACGCAGTTCTACCACCTGCTGGACCTGTTCGCGGACTGGAACCGGGCCTACGGCCCGCGCGGTTTCCTGCAGTACCAGTTCGTCGTGCCGATGGACCGCACCGACGTCCTGCGGGCCAGCATGGAGGCCATCGTCGAGTCCGGGCACATCTCCGCGCTGAACGTCCTCAAGCGCTTCGGCGACGGCAACGACGCGCCGCTGTCGTTCCCGCGCAAGGGGTGGACGCTCGCGGTGGACCTGCCCGTCAAGCCCGGCCTGGACGCCCTGTGCGACCGTCTCGACGAGATGGTGCTGGAGGCCGGCGGCCGGCTGTACCTGGCGAAGGACTCGCGCACCACCGCCGACCGGTTCGCGCAGATGTACCCGGACCTGCCCGCGTGGCGCGAGGTCCGCGACGCGGTGGACCCGGAGCGCAAGTTCGCCTCCGACCAGTCCCGCCGCCTGCAGCTCGTCACCGGCTGAACGCTCCCGCCGTGACCGCGACCACCCCGGCGCTGAAGGAGTGGGGCGCGGTCGTGCACGCCCTGCTGCAGGGCCGTCAGGCGCTGCTGCTGCGCAAGGGCGGCATCCACGAGAAGCGCTTCGCGGTGGGCGCCTCCCGGTTCGTGCTCTTCCCGACCGTGGCGCACAGCCACGCCGAGTCGGTGCGGCCCGAGCACCGCGACCTGCTGCCCCTCGGCGCGGCCGACGCCGCGCACGCCCCGGGGGAGGAGCTGCTGGTGCGCGCCGGCGCGGAGGTCGTGGCCGTGGTGCCGGTGGCCCGCCCCGAGCGCGTGGAGGAGCTGGAGGACCTGCACGTGTGGACGAGCGCGTCGGTGCGCTCCTCGCGGGTGGACTTCCGGCCCCGCCACCAGCTGACCGCGCTGGTGGTGCGGGCCGTGGAGCTGCCCGAGCCGGTGCGCCTGGTGCGCCGACCCGAGCACGGCGGCTGCACGAGCTGGCTGGAGCTGGAGGTGCCGTGGCCGGTGGGCACCGGCCGCGCCGTGCACGCCGACGAGCACCTCGCGGCCGTGGAGGCCGCGGTCCGCGAGCGCGTCGGCTGACGCGCCCGCGGACCGGTGCGCGCGTCAGGGCACGGTGTACCCGGCGGCGCGGAACAGCTCGTACCACTCCGCGCGGGTCAGCGGCAGGTCCGAGCCCTGCGCGGCGGCGGCGACCCGCTCGGGGTTCGTCGTGCCCAGCACCACCTGCATGCCCGCCGGGTGCCGGGTGATCCACGCGGTGGCGACCGCCAGCGGCGGCACGCCGTACTTCTCCGCGAGCCGGTCCAGGACCGCGTTCAGCTCGGGGAACTCCGGGTCGTCCAGGAACACCCCGGTGAAGAAGCCCGCCTGGAACGGCGACCACGCCTGCACGGTGATGTCGTTCAGGCGGCAGTGGTCCAGGGTTCCGGTGTCGCGGGCGATCGACTGGTCCAGGCCCTGCATGTTCGACGCGACGCCCTGGGCGATCAGCGGGGCGTGGGTGATGGACAGCTGCAGCTGGTTCGCCACGAGGGGCTGGCGCACCGAGCGCTTGAGCAGCTCGATCTGCCCGGGCGTGTGGTTCGAGACGCCGAACGCGCGGACCTTGCCGGCCGCGTGCAGCTCGTCGAACGCGCGCGCCACCTCGTCCGGCTCGACGAGCGCGTCGGGGCGGTGCAGCAGGAGCACGTCGATGCGGTCGGTGCCCAGCGCCTCCAGCGAGCCGTCCACCGAGGAGACGATGTGCTCGTACGAGAAGTCGAAGTACGGCCCGTCGGGGACGATGCCGCACTTGGTCTGGATCGTCACGGCGTCGCGCTCGGAGGAGCTCATCGGGACGGCCTCGGCCCACCGGCGCTCGCAGCGGTGCAGCTCACGGCCGTAGACGTCGGCGTGGTCGATGAACGTGATGCCCGCGTCGCGGGCGGTGGACCACAGGGTCCTGATGTCCTCGTCGCTCATGTCGGCGATGCGCATCAGGCCCAGGACGACGTTCGGCACCTGCAGGCCGCTGGTGCCCAGGGGGACGGTCTTCACGCTCACGCCTCCGACAGTTCGGCGACCTGCTCCGCGGTGAGCGTCAGCTCGGCGGCGCGGGCGGAATCGGTGGTGCTCTGCGGGCGCGAGGCACCGGGGATCGGGATGACGACCGGTGCGAGGGCGAGCTCCCAGGCCAGCGCCACCTGCTGCACGCTGACGCCGTGGGCGTCGGCGACGCGCTGGAACGCGGCGTGCCGGCTGCCGAGCTCGGCGGCGTTGGAGATGCCGCCCAGCGGGCTCCACGGCAGGAACGCGATGCCGAGGCGCGCGCAGTGCTCCAGCTCACCGAGGCTGGAGCGGAAGGCGGGCGAGAACTGGTTCTGCACCGAGACCAGGCGCCCGCCGAGGACCTCGTTCGCCTCGTCGATCTGGGCGACGTCGGCGTTGGAGATCCCGGCCATCTGGATGACGCCCTCGTCGAGCAGGTCGCGCAGCGCGCCGACGGACTCCGCGTAGGGGACGTCCGGGTCGGGGCGGTGGAACTGGTAGAGGCCGATCGCCTCCACGCCCAAGCGCTTCGCGGAGGCCTTGGCGGCCTCCTTCAGGTGCTCCGGGCGGCCGTCCTGGTACCAGGTCCCGTCGCCGGGGCGCAGGCTGCCGCCCTTGGTGGCGACGAGGACCTGCGAGGTGTCGCCGCCCCAGCGCTCCAGCGCGCGGGCGATGAGCGCCTCGTTGTGGCCGACCTCGCCGGCGTCGCGGTGGTAGGCGTCGGCGGTGTCGATGAGGGTGACGCCGGCGTCGAGCGCGGCGTGGATGGTGGCGAGGGACCGCTCCTCGTCGGGCCGGCCCTCGATGGACATGGGCATCGCACCGAGGCCGATGGCTGAGACGGTGCGGTTCCCGAGGCTGCGCTGCTCCATGGCGGCGACGCTACGAACCCCTCCCGCAGAAGTCCAACGACTACGGCTTATGGTTCCGAGAAGTAAGGCGGTCTCAAGGGGTCAATGCACCACCTCGTCGAGCACTTCTGAGGGTGTCTTCCATCCCAGGGTCTGTCGAGGTCTGCCGTTGAGGCGGGCGGCGATCTCATCGAGATCTGCTTGGCTGAAGGTG
>NZ_JBKBCT010000197.1:0-521 GCF_050871525.1 Kineococcus auxinigenes
CCCGTGGCGGCGTGGCCGCTCGCCGCGGTGCCTTCGTCGGCCAGTGACTTCGATTTCTACAAGGCCGCGCTGGCTGAGGTCGAGTTGCGAAAGGGGTACGAGGCGCGTTTGCGCGCGGCTTTGGCCGCTTGCCAGTAGCCGTCAGCCAGCGACGCTGTGCACGAAGCGCGGCATCCCGTTGTCGCGCAGGATCTCGTCCATCGCGTCGAGGTCGTTCGGGTCTGGGTTGAGCCACGCATCGAGGTCTTCTGGCTTGATTGGCACCGTACAGCGGTCATGGCCAGCCTCTGAAATCGCCGGCGGCGGGTCCGTGGTGATAATCGCGAACGACAGTAGATCCTGTTCACCCGGCTTCGTCGCGCGCCAGTGCGACCACACGCAAGCCACCAGCATCGTCTGCGGCGGATCCGGCCGGAACTCCAGCACGATGTTCTTTCCCTCCGGCCCGGCCACGTTCTCGTAGAACGCATCGACCAGCACCACGCCGTGCGTGTGGCCGTATTGCCCCTTCCAAAATCCCC
>NZ_JBKBCT010000058.1:0-24677 GCF_050871525.1 Kineococcus auxinigenes
GGTGGGTCCGGGTGGACCCACCCCCTCCGCCGTTCCCGGGTGCTGCGCAGGCGTTCAGGCAGGGCGTTCAGGCAGGGGGGTTCAGGCGGGCCCTGACGGCGGTGGACAGGCGCTTGCCGTCGGCGCGGCCGGCGACCTGCGGCTTGAGGCGGGACATGACGGCGCCCATGGCGCCCGTTCCGGTCAGGCCCTCCCCGGAGGCGATGAGGACGGCCTCGTCGACG
Source organism: Kineococcus auxinigenes (assembly GCF_050871525.1). NCBI lineage: Bacteria > Bacillati > Actinomycetota > Actinomycetes > Kineosporiales > Kineosporiaceae > Kineococcus > Kineococcus auxinigenes. The sequence continues at coordinate 225 of NZ_JBKBCT010000058.1, forward strand.
AGCTCGTCCAGCTCCTCGTCGGTCAGCGGGGTCGGCAGGTACGTCTCGACGACGCCGAGCTCGTCGCGCTCGCGCGCGGCCTGCTCGGTGCGGCCGGCGGCGTCGTACGCCTCGGCGGCCTCGCGGCGCTTCTTCGCCTCGCGCTGCAGCACGGTGATGACCTCGTCGTCGCCGAGGGTGCGCGCGGACTTGCCGGCGACCTCCTCGCCGCGGATCGCGGTCAGGACCATCCGCAGGGTCGCCGAGCGCAGCTCGTCGCGGGCCTTCATGGCGGTGGTCAGGTCGGACTGCAGGGTGTCCTTGAGGGTCTGGCTCACGGGAGGGATCCTCCCACCGGCGTCCAGCGGGTTCCCCGCGGCGGGCGGTGCCAGGATGGGCCGATGCCGCAGCACAGCGTCCTGAAGCCCGCCGCCCTCACCGCGGGGGCCCTCGCCCTGTCCGGAGCGGCCGTCGTGGGCTACGCCGCCGGGTACGAGGTGCGGGCCTTCACGTTGCGCCACGCCGTGGTGCCGGTGCTGCCGGTGGGGCGCGCGCCGCTGCGGGTGCTGCACCTGTCGGACCTGCACCTGGTGCCGAGCCAGCGGGCCAAGCGGGAGTGGGTGCGGCGCCTGGCGGACCTGGAGCCGGACCTGGTGGTGACGACGGGCGACAACCTGGCCGACATGGAGGCGGTGCCCGCCGTCCTGGACACGTACGCGGGGCTGCTGCAGCGCCCCGGGGTGTTCGTCCTGGGCTCCAACGACTACTGGGCCCCCGAGCCGCGCAACTGGGCGGCGTACCTGTGGCGCAAGTCGGGGCCGGACGACATGGACGGCACCCGCCTGCCCACGGACGACCTGGTGCGCGGCTTCACGGACGCCGGCTGGCTGGACCTGGACAACGCCCGCACCCGCCTGACGGTGCGGGACGTGGACCTGGAGCTGGTGGGCGTGGACGACCCGCACCTGCGCTACGACCGCTACGAGGACGTCGCCGGGCCCGCCGCGGCCGACGCGGACCTGACGGTCGGCATCACGCACGCCCCGTACCGGCGGACCCTGGACGCGATGACGTCGGACGGGGTGGAGCTGATCGTCGCCGGGCACACCCACGGCGGGCAGGTGTGCGTGCCCGGGTACGGGGCGCTGGTGACGAACTGCGACCTGCCGCGCGAGCAGGTCAAGGGCCTGTCGCGCTGGTCGGCGGGCGGGCACGACGCGTGGCTGCACGTGTCCGCGGGCCTGGGCACCTCGCCGTACTCGCCGTTCCGCCTCGCGTGCCGGCCGGAGGCGACGCTGCTGGAGCTCGTGCCGGTGCGCTGAGGCGGCCCTCACCTGGGCGGGGGAACCTGGTGCGGGGCACCCCCGTGCGTCGGGTACTCTTGTCCAGGTTGCTCACGGGGTGTGGCGCAGCTTGGTAGCGCGCTTCGTTCGGGACGAAGAGCCCGCAGGTTCAAAACCTGACACCCCGACCAGCACGAGAGGCCCGCCACCGCGAGAAGCGGTGCCGGGCCTTCGTCGTGTGCGGGACCGACCGGGGCGACTGTCCCGGAGGAGGGGGCACGGCCATCACCGCCGCGGGAGCCCGTGCTCGCCACGGTGCGCTGCATCGAGCAGGTCAGCGGTGACCAGCCGGTCCGTCTCGCCACCGTCCTCGGGCCCACCGCGGAGCACGCGGTCGTCGTCGAAGCAGCGCGGGGACGGCGGGCGGGCCGGGGCGGCCGGCGGAGTCCTGGAGGCGGCGTGGCCGGTGCTGCTCGGTGTGTTCCAGCGGGTGGGCCACGGGTGGACGCGCGTGGGCGCCGTCCCGCAGGTGCGGGAAGGCCTCGTCGAGCTCGCGTCGCGTCCGCCCTGCCTGGGCTGCGGGATCCCGTCAGCCGCCGAGTTCGGCCAGCCTGCCGGTGAGGAACTCCCGCTCCACGGAGTTCCCCGTCAGCAGCAGCGCCTCGGTGTAGGCGTCGCGGGCCTCACGGGTGCGGCCCAGGCGCCGCAGCAGGTCGGCCCGGGCGGCGGCGAGGTAGCTGTACCCGGCGAGCCGGGGTTCGGCGGCGAGAGGTTCCAGCGCCGCGAGCCCCGCCTCCGGGCCGTCGGCGAAACCCACCGCGACGGCCCGGTTGAGCGCCACCACGGGTGAGGGCCACACCTGCACGAGCAGGTCGTACAGGCCCACGACCTCGCGCCAGTCGGTGTCCGCCCACGATGGCGACTCGGCGTGCACGGCGGCGATGGCGGCCATCAGCGCGAACCGTCCAGGTGGCCTGTGCCGCAACGCCTCCCGGACCAGCGCGACGCCCTCGGTGACGGCGGAGCGGTCCCACCGGGAACGGTCCTGCTCGGACAGCAGCAGCAGCCTGCCGTCGTCGCCGGTGCGGGTCTCGCGGCGGGCGTCGGTGAGCAGGACCAGCGCGAGCAGCCCCGCCACACCGGGGTCGCCGGGCAGCAGTTCCCGCAGCATCCGCACGAGGTCCAGGGCGCGTTCGACGAGGTCGCGGCGCACGAGGTCGTCGCCGGCGGGGGCGGCGTGCCCGGTGGTGAACAGCAGGTGCACGACGGTGAGGGCCGCGCCCACCCGCTCGGGCAGTTCCGCGGCCGACGGGACCCGGTACGGGATGCCCGCGGCGGCGATCTTCTTCTTGCCGCGGGTGATGCGCGCGGCCATCGTGGGCTCGGCCACGAGGAACGCCCGCGCCACCTCCGCGGTGCTCAGCCCGCACACCAGCCGCAGGGTGAGCGCCACCCGGGTGTCGGGGGCGAGCGCGGGGTGGCAGCAGGTGAACACCAGCCGGAGCCGGTCGTCGGGGAACTCCTCGCCGTCGCACTCCCCGGGCACTGGCTCCACCTGCTCGGGCAGCAGCATCGGCAGCGCCCGCCGGGCCGTGGCGGCACGGCGCTGCAGGTCGAGGCCGCGGCGGGTCGCGGCGGTGGTGAGCCAGGCGCCGGGGCGGGCGGGGATCCCGGTGGCCGCCCACGCGGTGAGGGCGGCGGTGTACGAGTCCTGCACGCACTCCTCAGCGAGGTCGAGGTTGCGGGTGACGCGCACCGCCGCGGCGAGCACGCGGGCCCACTCGCGGCGGTGCGCCTCGGCGACGGCGGCGGCGACCGCCACGGGCACGGGGGCCCCGCCGGTCACCCCGCCGCTCACCACCGTGCCCACCGCCGTGCCCACCGCCGGCTCAGCCGAACGTCATGACGGGGCGGACCTCGACGCAGCCGGCACCGGGGGCCACCGGGACCTGCCGCGCCAGGGAGACGGCCTCGTCGAGGTCGGCGGCCTCGACGACGTAGTACCCGCCCAGGGCCTCCTTCGTCTCCGCGAAGGGGCCGTCGGTGACGGTGTACCGGCCGTCGCCGTCACCGCGCACGGTCGTCGCGGTGGCGGTGGACTCCAGGGCCTCGCCGCCCAGGATCGCCGCGGCGTTGCGGGCGGTGAACTCCTCGTGGGCGGCCATGACCTGCGCCATCTCGTCGGGGCCCATGGCGGCGTAGGTGGACTCCTCCTCGTGGATGAGGAGCAGGTACTGCGGCATCGTCGTTCCTCTCGTCGGGGGCCCCTCCCGGGCCCGCTGCATCCACGACGCGGTGGGCAGCCAGGATCGACAACCCCGGCCACGACGGGGGCGTGATCTGGATCACACTTGCTGCAACGCGCTGCCACCGGCTTCCTCCGTGCGCAGCCTGCAGGATCCTCGCAGCCGTCTGGCGAGCCCCTGGCGTCCTCACCCCGACGCCGACGTCGAGTCCCCTGACACCCTGTCGGCCGTCCGCCGGGGTCCCCCGGCTGTTCGACTTCCTGCGCGGATGCTCTGCTCGAGCTCAGCGACGCCGCGTCGTGCATGGCGGACGCCGCCCGCGCGTCGGCCGAGCTTCGGGACGAAGGTGCCGCAGCTTCACATCCTGTCACCCCGACCAGCACGAGAGGCCCGGCGCCGTGAGGCGTGCTGCCGGGCCTTCGTCGTGTGCGCGACCGACTGCGTGACTCTCCCGATGCTGTGCGCGTAGCGCGAACAGCGGTACGTTTTCTCGTACCACTAGCCGATGGAGAGGTCATGGCCATCACCGCCAGCGAAGCTCGGGCGCGTCTCTTCCCGCTCATCGAGCAGGTCAACGACGACCAGGCCGCCGTGGAGATCACGTCCAAGAAGGGGACGGCCTACCTCGTCTCCGAGGACGAGTACCTGTCCCTGCGCGAGACGGTCTACCTGCTGCGCTCTCCCCGCAACGCCCAGCGTCTGCGTGAGAGCCTCGCCGAGGCCCGCAGCGGGGGAGCGCAGCAGCACGACCTCGTCGAGCCCGGCGCCACCGCGCCCACCGAGGGGTGAAGGTCGCGTTCACCTCCCACGGCTGGGAGGACTGCTGCAGCTGGAGCGCCGACCGCAAGACGCTGCAGAAGATCAACCGCATGATCGAGGAGTCGTGGCGCGACGCCGGCCAGGGGATCGGCAAGCCTGAACGGCTCTCCGGTGACCTGGCCGGGTCGTGGTCGCGGCGGATCACCGACGAGCACCGGCTCGTCTACGAGGTCGTCGACGGCTGCGTGGTCGTCCACCAGGCGCGCTACCGCTACTGAACCGCCTCGTCGATCGGCATCCGAGGCGCGGACCAGGCTCACCGCCGCGCCACACCGTGAGTGCGGTACCGGGCCCCTCCCCGTGTGCACTGCACCCCGCAGTGACCTCCACCCGCTGCGCTAGCGGCGGCGACCGTATCCCGGTGGCCCCTACGATGTCGGGCGGGCGCAGAGCCCGGTTTCCAGCGAGGAACGGGATGCAGCGGGTGCCGGACGTTTCGCACGTGGACCTGACCGCCATCTTCGACGTCCTCCCCACGTCCTACGCGGTGCTGGACACGGACCTGCGGTTCGTGGCGGTCAACCGCGCCTTCCTGGAGTCGTCCGGGCGCCCGCGCCACGAGCTCATCGGCCGGCGGGTGTTCGACGTCTTCCCCGACAACCCGGACGACCCGGCGACCCACGCGACGGCGAACCTGGAGGCGTCGCTGCGCCGGGTGCTGCGGGCCGGCCGGCCGGACACGATGCCGTTGCAGAAGTACGACGTCGCCGGCCCGGACGGGGTGTTCCGCCCCTACTGGTGGAGCACGGTGAACGCCCCGGTGCTGGACGACGCCGGGCAGGTGGTGCTCCTGCTGCACCGGGCGGAGGACGTCACCGACTACGTCACCGAGCGGCAGGCGCAGCGCTTCGACTCCGGTGTCGACCTCTACGACGACCCCGAGGACCGGTACCGGGCCGAGGCGGACCTGTACGTGCGCGGGCAGGAGCTGCGGGCGGCGCTGACCACCGAGGCGGTGCTGGCGGAGCGGCTGGCCGGCACGGTGCAGGTGGCGCTGCAGTTGAGCGGCGCGCAGAGCGTCGCGGAGCTGACCGACATCGTCGTCGGGCGCGGTCTGGGTGTTCTCGGTGCCGGCGGCGGGGCCGTGGCGGTGCCCACCCCGGAGGAGGACGCGCTGGAGCTGACCCTGACCTCCTCGCTGGGGGAGCGGGCGCGCCGCACCTTCCAGCGCGTGCCGCTGGACAGCCCGCTCCCGGTGGTGGTGGCCGCCACCACCGGCGAGGTCGTGGTGCTGCGCGACCGCGAGGCGGCCCTGGAGTTCACGCCGCAGATGGAGGACGCCGTGACCAGCACCGGCCTGGGCACGTGGGTCTCCCTGCCGCTGCAGGCCGCGGGTCGCTCGGTGGGTGGTCTGACGATCGGCTGGCGCGACCCGCAGGACTTCACCGACCGCGACTTCGAGCTCATGAGGGCCTTCGCCGGGCAGTGCGCCCAGAGCCTGGCCGCGCTGCAGGCCCGCGAGCAGGAACGCCGCGTGGCGGGGGAGCAGCGCCGCATGTCGGAGACGCTGCAGCGCAGCCTGCTGACCGCGCCGTTCGAACCGGACCACCTGCAGATCGCCGTGCGCTACCTGCCGGCCGCGGCCGAGGCGCAGATCGGCGGCGACTGGTACGACTGCTTCCTCCCCCCGACCGAGGCCACCACCATCGTGATCGGGGACGTCGCCGGGCACGACCGCGACGCCGCCGCCGTCATGGGGCAGGTCCGCAACCTGCTGCGCGGCATCTCGATCGCCCTCGGTGAGCCGCCCGCGGTCGTGCTGACCGCGCTGGACCGGGCCATGCACCACCTCGGGGTCGGGGCGATCGCCACCGCCGTGCTGGCCCAGGTGGAGCAGAGCCCCGCCGAGGAGGCCGCCGGGCTGCGGACCCTGCGGTGGTCCAACGCCGGGCACCCCCCGCCGGTCCTCATCGCCCCCGACGGCACCGCGCGGCTGCTCCAGACCCCGCCGGACACGCTGCTGGGTCTGCTCCCCGACGCCGAGCGCGCCGACCACACGACGACCCTGGAACCGGGCAGCACCGTCGTCCTCTACACCGACGGGCTCGTCGAACGTCGGGACGCCCCGCTGCAGGACGGGCTGGAGTGGTTGCGCACAACCCTGGAGCAGCTGCACCACCTGAGCGCCGAGGAGCTGTGCGACGCCCTGCTGGCCCAGCTCGACGGCTCCCCCGAGGACGACGTCGCGCTGCTCGTGCTGCGGGCCCACCCCGAGGACGGTCCCCGCCCCGCCGAGGCCGGACCGCAGGTCCTGCCGCCGGCGACTCCCGGTGCGGCTCCGCCCCTGAGCGAGCAGTAGCGGGAGGATCTCCACGGCCCTCGCGACCGGAGGGGCCGATCGACGGCCACCGCTCCGGGCCGCCGGCGTTCGCCGGGCAGGGCCGGTGCGGTGTCAGCCGCGCGCGTCCACCGCATCCGCCGCCGTCGCGGCGACGATCTCCTGCAGGGCGGCGACGTGGTTCCGGTACGCCTTCGTGCCCTGGCGGGTCATGGACAGCCACACGCGGCGGGAGTCGGTGCCGAGGCGTTCCTGCTTCACGTACCCGGCGTCGACGAGGGCGGCGACCTGCTTGCTGAGGGCCGACGGGCTGAGGTCGAGGTGGTCCTTGACCACCGACAGTTCCAGCGTGGTGCCGGTGACGAGCATCGCGCAGATGCGCAGGCGGTGCGCGGGGTGGATGACGGGGTCGAGCTCCGCGCTCACTGCGGGCGCCCGGTCGAGCGGCGGTGCACCACGCCGGCGACGAGGTAGGCCGCGGTGGCGGCGGCCGCGAAGGCGACGACCGGCCACGCCCGCTCGGTGAGCTCCGAGGCGAGGAGGGCGGCGAGGACGCAGGCGCCCGCGGCGGCGACGGCGGCGATGAACCCGCGGCTCGTGGGGACGGTCCACGGGGTCCCCATCCGGTACCCGGTCGTCATGTTGACCCCGACGATCGTGAAGGCGACGGCGAGGAACAAGGTGGTGCGGTTCTCCTCGACCAGGAACGTGAGCGCCATGCCGCCCAGCAGGAGGGCGTTGACGGGGTAGATCCAGGTGGGCCAGGGCGTGTCGCGCACGGCCCGCTGCGCGTCCTCGATGTCCGCCAGCGCTGCGCGGGCCTCGGCGGGGTTCGGGGTGCTCCCAGTGCTTTCCATGAGGGAAACCATACGCGATGTTTTCCGCCGTGGCAACCGTTCGCCACCTGGAAAGCGATCGGTCCGGGCGGCCCGTCGCGCCGCCCCCGGTTCAGGCGGCGGCGCCGGGCCGCCCGAACAGGAACCCCTGCCCCATCGGGCAGCCGTGGGTGGCGAGCCAGGCCGCCTGCTCGGAGGTCTCCACGCCCTCGGCGACGACCTCCAGCCCCATGCCGCTGCCGAGCTGGATCAGGCCCTCGACGAGGGCCTCGACCCGGGGGCTGGACGGCAGGTCCGCGATGAAGGAGCGGTCGATCTTCAGGCCCTGCAGGGTCAGCTTGTGCAGGGAGGAGATGCTGGACTGCCCGGTGCCGAAGTCGTCCAGCGACAGCGTGACGCCCAGCTCCACCAGGCGGCGCGCGCAGGTGAGCGTCGTCTCGGAGGCCTGCAGCACGGAGGACTCGGTGATCTCCAGGCAGAGCCGGTCGGCGGGAAGACCGGCCTCCTCCAGGGCGTGGCGCACCTGGTCGGGGAAGTCGGCGCGCGCCAGCTGCCGCGCCGAGACGTTCACCGCCACGGTCACCGGGTCCTCCCAGCGCGCGGCGTCGCGGCAGGCGCGGCGCAGCACCCACACCCCCAGGGCCGTGATGAGGCGGCCGCGCTCGGCCAGCGGCAGGAACACGTCCGGCAGGAGCAGCCCGTGCACCGGGTGGGTCCAGCGCACCAGCGCCTCGCGCTTGTGCAGCACGCCCGAGGTCAGCGAGACGACCGGCTGGTAGTGCAGCAGCAGCTCGTCCGTCTCCAGGGCCGCGCGCAGCTCGCCCTCCAGGGCCACGTGGTCGGTGGCCGCACCGCCGCCGACGGACTCGACGCGCGCGCGCCCGGAGTGCTTCGCCCGGTACATGGACGCGTCGGCCTGCTGCAGCAGCACCTCGGCGCTGGGGCCGTCGCCCACGGCCAGGTCGAGGCTGACGGTGATCTGCAGCTCGTGGTCGTCGATGAGGTACGGCTCCTGCAGCACCCGGCGGACGCGCTCGGCGAACCGCTGGACCGGCCCGGCGCCGGTGACGTCCTCGCACACCACGACGAACTCGTCCCCGCCCAGGCGGACCGCGGTGTCCTCCTCGCGCACGGTGTGCTGCAGGCGGCGCGCGACCTGGCGCAGCAGCTCGTCGCCGGCGTCGTGCCCGAGGGTGTCGTTGACCTGCTTGAACAGGTCCAGGTCGCAGAACAGGACCCCCACGCTGGTGCCCTCGCGCTGGGCGCGCGCCAGGGCGTGGGTGAGGCGGTCGGTCAGCAGCAGCCGGTTCGGCAGCCCGGTGAGCGTGTCCGTCACGGCCAGGGTGGCGAGCTGCTCGCGCGCCCGCTTCTGGTCGGTGACGTCCTGCACCTGGACGAGGAAGTGCTCCGGCCGGCCCTGCGCGTCGCGCACCAGCACCATGGTGCGCCGCGCCCACACCAGCGTGCCGTCCGGGCGCACGTAGCGCTTCTCCGCCTCGTCGCGCTCCGCCTCCCCGCGCAGCGCCCTCCGGAACGCGGCCTCGTCCGCGGCCCGGTCCGCCTCGGCCGTCACCGCCCGGAAGTCCAGCTGCAGCACCTCCTCGACGCTGCGGCCCAGGAGGTCGGCCATCGCCTGGTTCACCTCCAGCCAGCGCCCGTCGGCGTCGGCGATGGCCATGCCGATCCCCGCCGAGCGCATCGCCACCTCGAAGCGGTGCACCGCCCGGTCCCGTTCCTGCTCCGCGAGCACCTGCGCGGAGACGTCGCGCAGGATCGCCGCCAGCTGCACCGGCTCCCCGCGCTCGCCCGGGACGACGCTGGCGGAGGTGTCGAGGTGGACGAGGTGCCCCTGCGCGTGGGTGAAGCGGCGCAGCGTCCTGGCGGAGGAACCCCGGCGCAGCAGGTCGGCCAGGTCGGCCTCGGCGCGGGGCCGGTCGTCGGGGTGCAGCAGGTCCAGCAGGCACGTGCCGACGAGGTCCTGGGGGTGCCGGCCGAGCACCGGTCGGGCCGAGGGGGAGATCCAGCCGATCACCGCATCGGGGCCCAGCAGCGTGACCACGTCCGCCGCCTGCTCCGCCAGCGTCCGGTACAGCCGGGTGGCGTCGGCCAGCTGCAGCCGGACGGCCCGCTCGCCGCCCACCTCGCCCACCGTGGCGAGGACAGCGCGCGGCGCGCCGCCGTCGGCGCCGAGCAGCGGCTCGCAGCGCACCTCCAGCCAGGTGCGCTCACCCGCGCCGTCCGGTGTGCGGCGGTGCACCCCCAGGACCACCCGCACCGGCTCGCCGCCGGCCAGGGCCCGGGCGGCGGGCAGGTCCCGCGGCGGCACGGGGCGCCCGTCCTCGTCCACGCACGCCCAGCGCGGGTCGTCGAGGGTGCGGGCCTGCAACTGCTGCAGGTCCAGGCCGAGGACCCGCTGGGCCGTGGCGTCCGCCGCGACGACCCCGCCGGCGGCGTCGTGCAGCACGACCCCCGCCCGCTCGCCCGGGCGCAGCAGGTGGTGGCGCTGGGCGAACTCCAGCAGGTCGTCCTCCGGCCCGGGGGCTTCGGCGCGCACGTCATCATCATGGCCCCAGCGGGGTCCCGGCACCGGGTCGGCGGCGTCCCCGTCGGATCGACCGCTCAGATCGAGCGTGTCTCCCCGGCCCGGTCGCGGTAGGCGTCGCGCACGTGCCCGGCCGCGGCGGCGCGCACGCGCTCGGCGAGGTCGTGGACCTGTTCGGCGTCCGCGTCCACCATCGACTCCGGGACCTCCGCGAGGATCAGCCGGACCTGCCGCTCGACCTCCCGCAGGTGGTCCTCGTCGCGGGTGGCGGTGGCCACGTCGCGCAGCATGCGCAGCAGGGCCGCGAGCACGGTGGGTTCCCGCTCGCCGTAGCGGCGCACCTGCCCGCACACCAGGTCCAGGTAGTAGCGCAGATCCCGGTCGGGCACCACGGCCCGCCCCGTGCCGTCCTCGTCCTCGTGCACGGTGGGACCCAGCTGCTTGCCGGTCAGGCGCACCAGCAGGTCGCTGGCGTGCCCGATGCAGTGCGCGGCGGTGACGGGGTCGTTGATGCCGGGCGAGAGGGCCTTGACGGCGATGTCGGTGAGCTGGCGGAAACCGAAGGCGGAGTCCTGCTCGATGGTGCGCTCGTAGCCCAGGGCGACCGTCTCGCGCACCCGCTCGGCCAGCTCCGCCCGGCCCTGCTCGTCCAGCTCGGGCGCCCACGCGCTCGCCAGGGGTGTTCCGGCGACGACGTGATCGCCCGGGCGCGCGTCGATCCACACGACGGCGTCGTGCTCGCGGGCGGTGCCGACCAGGGCTTCGACGTCGACCAGGCGCACGAAACCGCTGCGGGTGGCGGGGATGCCGGTGGCCGCGGCCCAGTCCAGGTGCAGCTCGTGCGGGGTGCGGCGCGCAGGGTCGTCCAGGGAGGGGTAGAACGTGTCGATCGCCTTCAGGGCCTCGTCGTGGACGGTCAGCATCATCGTGTCGACGCGCAGCAGGCGGGTGAGGTGGTGGATGAACCCCAGCACCGCGGCCACGGACGCGATGCCCAGGACGAACGCGACGAACAGCGCCCCCGCCGGTGCGGGCTGGTCCGGGCGCAGCCCGCGCAGCACCGTCAGGGAGAACACGAACGTGGCCACCAGCACGGCGAGGACCGCCTTGGTCCACGGGTCGCGCATGAAGTCGCGCAGCAGGCGCGGGGAGAACTGCTGCGACGCCAGCTGCAGGGCCACGACGGTGAGGGAGAACGTCATCGAGATGACGCTGATGGAGGCCGCCGCGATCGCCTGCAGCATCGTGCTCGCCGAGTCGACGCCGCCGGGCCAGGCCAGCCGGGACAGCAGCGAGGACTCCCGCGGGCGCAGTTGCGCCAGCACGAGGGCCGCGGCCAGCGCCACGGCACCGGCCGCGCCCGGCCACAGCCACACCGTCGCCCCGGACCGCTCGACGTGCTTGGTGCTCCTGCGTTCAGCCATGCCTGCTGCGGACTCCCCTGCGCGGTGGGTTCAGCACGTCGACCGCTGCTTGGGCACGTCGCACCACACTCGGGTGCACCCCGGCAGCCGGCGCCAGCCCCACTGCCGGCTCAGTCCGTTCAGCAGTACGACCCCGTCGTCCGCCAGGTCGACGACCGCCGGTCCGGCCAGGTCGACGAGGACGGTCAGCTGGTCGGGGTGCTCGCGCACCGCCACGGTGAGCGCCCGGTGCACGCGCCCACCGGCGGCCAGCAGTTCCGCCGCTGCCTGCACGAGGTCGTCGGCGCCCTCCTCCTGCATGCCGCTCTGCTGGGCGTACAGGCCGATGAAGCGCCGAGCCTGTGCGAACGAGTCGGCACCGGGCACCAGGCTGAGGTGCACCTCGTCCGTGACGTGCGGGTCCAGGCTCACGATCGACCCCTCTCCCGTTTCCCGGCCGGTGCAGGCCGTGCCGTCCTCGCGGTGCCCCGGTTCACCGGGCCCACCGGGAACGGAGGGCCAGCAGCGCCTCGCCCGGGCGGACGAACCGTTCGGCGACGCTCGTGAAGAGGTCGCGCCGCACCAGGTGGCCGACGTGGTCGCCGTGCACCTGCCCGGGACCGGCGGTGGGAACGTCCAGGATGTCCTCCCCGTCGTCCGGGCGGCGGCTGGTCTGCATCCGCCGGCCCAGCAGGCTCAGGGCGAGGTCGGTCATCGCCGGGTTGAACTTCTCCCCGAGCAGGAAGCCGAGCGAGGCGCCCCCGACGGCGACCTGGCGCCGCGGGTGCCGGGCCATCCGCACGATCACGTCGGCGACGAGTTCGGGGGCGTAGACCGGCGGCGGCGGCTTGGTGAGGTTCGCGGTGTGGTTGCGCGAGTGCTCCCAGAACGGGGTTCCGATCCCCGCGGGCAGGATGGTGCTCACCGACACCGGTGCACCCTCCTGCGCCAGTTCCACGCGCAGCGCGTCGTAGAACGAGCGGACGGCGAACTTCGAGGCGGTGTAGGGGGCGTGCATCGGCAGGGAGCGGACACCCTCGACCGAGGCCATCCCGACCAGGACACCTCCACCGGCTCGCTCCAGAGCGGGCACCGCCACCTTGGCCGCGGCGACGTGACCGAGGAAGTTGACCTCCGTCACGCGCCGGAAGTCCTCCAGCGGGGTCTGCGCGATCGTGCCGTAGACGCTGACCCCGGCCATCGTCACCCAGGTGTCGATGCGCCCGTACGTGTTCTCAGCCGCGGCCACCAGGGCCTGCAGGTCCTCGGGGAGGGTGATGTCCGCCGTCACGGCCACCGCCTTCCCACCCGCACCCGTGATCTCGTCGACCAGCGTCTGCAGCGCCTGCGTCCCACGGGAAGCGCACACGACAGCGGCTCCCCGGCGGGCGAACGCCAGTGCGGTCGCGCGGCCGATGCCGCTGGACGCGCCGAGCACGACGACGACCTGGTCTGCGATGGGTTTGGTCATGGAGGGTCCTCACTCACGGTGGTTCCGGGGAGAGCGGAGGCGCCGGCCGCGAATGGGGCCTGACGGCGGGGACGAGGGCGGGAAGCACCTCGTGCGTCCGCCGGCTCAGCGGTCGCACCGCTCACGCCGTGCGCGGAGCAGCCGTGGACTCGACCGCGTGAACACGGCTCGACGGTCCTCAGCGATCGACGCGCTGAAGGTCCGGCCGCGTTGCCCGAGCATTCCACCACCGAGCGGATGAGGCGGCAACCGGGTGGGCAGCGGACCGCACACCGGCACGTGGATCCGGGGTGGTGCGACCGAGCACGGCGGTGCACGTGCAGGCTGCCGGAACCCCGCACCGGCCGCGGTCGGGGGACGTGCGTTCGGCTGGGAGGCGAGATGCCCGGGACGTGGTTGCTGGGACGCGCCGCAGAGGACGCAGCGGGCGAGGGGCGCGCGAGAACGCCGACCGGGGGGCGGACGGCACGGGCGGTGCTGGTGGCCGTCGATGCCCCGGGGGAGCAGGGGGCAGGACCTGGTCATCGCCGACGATGAGCTGAGCCCGGGTCAGTTCCGCACCCCCGAGGGGCGCACCGGCGTGCGGCGAACCTGCGCGAGCAGACCCAGCAGATCGCCCCGCGCAGGCAGCGCACTCGCGCCCGCCGCTCCCGCGACGAAGTCCCGTCCGTGGCCGTCACCGGTTGCACCGACGCCGGCGAGTCCGCTCTGCTCAACCGCCTCACCGGCAGCGACGTGCTCGTCCAGGGCGTCCTGTTCGCCACGCTGGACCCCACGGTCCGCCGGGTCGGCGACGGCAGCTCCACCTGCACCCTCACCGACACCGTCGGTTTCGTCCGCGACCTGCCCCACCAGCTCGTCGACGCCTTCCGCTCCACCACGCCCGGGGCGGTCGGCTGCTGGGCCCCGCCCGCGCCCCGGCTCGTGCAGGGGGGGGCGGGGTCGGGGGGCTACCATCGGAGGTGCTGCGCCACCGTCGCAGCACCCCGCCGAGCGGGCGGGGCACCGCGACGGTCCGGGTTGGAACCCAGTTCTCGCAGGAGCCCGTACCCGCGCCCGCGGGAACGGGAGCCGTCGCGAAGCCCGGGTGCCGCCCGGTCTCCGTTCCCCGAGCGGAGGAGACCGCCGTGCCCACCCCGTCCAGCACCCCAGACCCTTCCGGCACCTCTGAGCGCGGCGTCACCCTGGGCGCCGACGGCACCCTCGACGCCGGCAGCACCGGTGGTTCCGACGGCGTCCCGCGCCGCGCGCACACCCCCGCAGCCGGCCAGGGGCCGGGCGCGCAGGTGCGGCCGCCCCGGCGCACCCCGCCCGAGGCCACGATCGAGCCGCAGCAGGCCTTCGCCGAGCTGGGCGCCCTCGTGGTCGGTGAAACCCCCCTGGGGGAGGTCCTCAAGCGCGTGGCCGAGCTGGCCACCGCCTGCGTGCCCGGCGCCGAGGAGGTCTCGGTGACCTTGCTCGAAGGCGACAAGGGCCGCAGCGCCGCCTTCACCGGCGCGCTGGCCGCTTCCCTGGACGAGCGGCAGTACGCCGCCGGTTTCGGCCCGTGCATCGACGCGGCGCAGTCCGGGCAGGTCATCCGCATCGACGACACCGCCGCGGAGGAGACCTACCCCGACTTCGCCGCGATCGCCGCGCGGCAGGGGGTGCGCAGCAGCGTCTCGGTGGGCATGCCGATGCCGCAGCGCATCGTGGGCGGGCTGAACGTGTACCGCTTCGACGACGCCGTCCTGGACGCCGACGCGGTGGAGCTGCTGCAGATCTTCGCCGGGTACGCGGCCATCGCGCTGGCGAACCACTCCCTGTACGCCTCGGCGGTGGCGTTGAGCACCAACCTGCAGATCGCGTTGCAGTCGCGGGCGGTGATCGAGCAGGCCAAGGGCGTGCTGGTCGCCAGCTTGCACTGCACCCCGGAGGAGGCGTTCCAGCACATGGTGCGCCGCTCGCAGCACGCCAACCGCAAGCTGCGTGAGATCGCCACCGAGATCGTCGAGCGCGCCGCCCGGGCCTGAGCCGCAGCACGCACCGAGGGTCAGTCCAGCGGGCCCTCCCAGGGGCGGGGTTCCCCGCCGCGCAGCTGCCGGTCGAACTCGTCGAGGACCCAGGCGGACAGTTCCGCCACGTCGGGCGGTTCGCCCGTGGTGAGCAGGTGCGCGGCACGGCCCAGCCGGTCCAGCTCCGCCATGCGGGTGCGCCAGCGCTGCACCTGCTCCAGGTGTCCCGGGCGGCGCTCGTACTCCAGGTCCACGCACTCCAGCCCGGCGGCCAGGGCGGCGACCTTGCGCGTCTCCGCGGCGTTGAGGTGGCCGCCGTACTCCGCCTCCAGCATGGCCGTGACCTCGTCGGCCAGACCCGCCGCACCGGGGTCCGCCGGGGTGTGCGCCAGGCCCAGCAGCCGCAGCTCCCGCAGCACCGCCTCGCGGTGCTCGCGCAGGCGCACGCCGCGGCGCAGCGGGTAGCGCAGCAGGCGCACCGGCGGCCCCTCGGTGGGGTCCGGGGCGGTGGGCCCGGAGCCGGTGAGCTCGGCCAGGACCGAGGCCCACTCCGCCGCCAGCGGGGAGCCGCCGTCCGCGTCGTCCGGGGGCGCCGGGGTGGTGCTCAGCTCGCACCAGACGGTCTTGCCGCCGCCGTGCGCGTCGGTGCCGCGCGCGACGGTGAGGGTGGTGATCAGGGGCAGGCCGCGTCCCGTGGCGGCGGTGAGGCTGTGCGGCACCCACTGCGGCGTGACGGGGGAGGCGTCGGCGACCTCCAGGCGCACGACCGCGGCGGTGACGCGCACGGTCAGCAGGACGGTGCCGCCACCGTGCAGCACCGCGTTGGTGACGAGCTCGCTGGCGCAGACCTCGGCGTCGGCGACGACCTCGTCCGGCACCTCCCCGGCCAGGGCGCGGCGGACGTGGCGGCGGGCGCGGGCGGCGCTGCCGGCCTCCGCGGGCAGCGGCAGGACCCGGTCGTCGTCCAGCACGTGCGCCCCCCTCCGCGGTCCCCGACGCACTCTAGAGGGCAATGACACAACGTCCATACCTGGTGACCGAGAGTGGAGTGCGGGGTGCTCGTGCCGCCGGGCGCGACCGGCGCCACCCTGGAGGGGTGATCGACCGCCTGCCCCCGCCCACCGCCGCCCCCCTGGAGGGCGCGGTGATGATGCACCAGCACTGGGACGACATCGCGTTCCTGCACTGGGCCGTGGACCCCGCCCTCGTCGCCCCGCACCTGCCGCCCGGTGCGCGCCCCGACGTCCTGGACGGGCGCACGTACGTGGGGCTGCTGCCGTTCACGCTGCGCGGGGCCGCCCCGGGAACCCTGCCCGCGGTGCCGCACCTGGGCACCTTCCTGGAGACGAACGTGCGGTTCTACTCCGTCGACGACGCCGGCCGGCGCGGCGTCGTGTTCGCCAGCCTCGACGCCTCCCGGCTGGCGGTGGTCCTCGGCGCCCGGGCCGTGTTCGCCCTGCCGTACCGCTGGTCGCTCATGCGCCACGCCGTGCGGGTGCGCGGCGGCGCCCGCGAACTGCTGTGGACGTGCCGCACCCGCGCCGGCGCCACCAGCCGCGTCGCGGTGCGCGAGGGCGCACCGCTGCGCGCGCCCGACGACGTCGCCACGTTCGTCAGCGCCCGCTACGGCCTGCACGTCGCCCGGTCCGGGCGCACCCGCTGGATCGCCAACGAGCACGAGCCGTGGCCGCTGCGCAGCGCGGAACTCCTCGAGCTGGACGACGGGCTGCTGGGCGCCGCCGGGTTCGGGGACCTCGCCGGCCGCGCCCCCGACCACGTCGCCTTCGCCCGCCGGGTCACCACCCGGTTCGCGCTGCCGCGGGCACTGCCAGCGGAACCCGCCCCCGCACCCGTCCGTTGAGCCGGGGGACAGCCGCCCCCGAGAACAGGAGAGGACCGCCGCCGCCGTGCGCGACGACAGTTCCGACGATCCCCCGAGTACCTGCCCCGTCACCGCGCGCCCCGCGCGCCCCCGCTCCACCGAGGGGGTGCGCACCCGGTGACGGACGTGCTCACCCTCCTCCTGGGCGTCCTCGTGGTCCTCGCGATCACCGTGGTCACCGGCTACTTCGTGGCCCAGGAGTTCGCCTACATGTCGGTGGACCGCTCCGAGCTGAACGCCCGCGCCGAGGCCGGCGATGCCGGCGCGCGCCGGGCGCTGTCGGTCACCCGCCGCACCTCCTTCATGCTCTCCGGGGCGCAGCTGGGCATCACCGTCACCGGCCTGCTCGTCGGGTACGTCGCCGAGCCGTTGATCGGCGACTCCCTCGGCGCCCTGCTCGGCGGCGTCGGCGTCCCCACCGCCGTCAGCGTCGGGACCGGCGCGGTCCTGGCGCTGGTGTTCTCCACGGTCGTGCAGATGCTCTTCGGCGAGCTCTTCCCGAAGAACTACGCCATCGCCCGGCCGACGCCGGTGGCCACCCGGCTGGCCCGCTCCACCCTGCTCTACCTCAAGGCGCTCGGCTGGCTCGTCTGGATCTTCGACCAGGCGTCCAACCAGCTGCTGCGCGCGCTGCGCATCGAGCCGGTCCACGACGTGGAGCACGCCGCGACCGCGCGCGACCTGGAGCACATCGTCGAGGAGTCCCGCGAGAGCGGCGACCTGCCGGCGGACCTGGCCGTGCTGCTGGACCGCATCCTCGACTTCCCGCAGCGCGACGTGGAGCACGCCATGATCCCGCGCTCCCGGGTGGACGTCGTCACCGACACCGACGACGTGGGCCTGGTGCGGGCGCTCATGGCGGTCGGCCACTCGCGCTACCCCGTCGTCGCCGCCGGCAGCGGGGACGTCGTCGGGGTCGTGCACCTGGCCGACCTGCTCGCCACCACCGAGCCCGACACCGCCCCGGTCACCGCGATCACGCGCCCGCCGCTGGTCGTGTCCACCTTCACCACGCTGCCGGACGTGCTGCGCCAGCTCGGCGAGACCCGGAACCAGCTCGCCTGCGCCGTCGACGAGCACGGCGGCTTCGCCGGCGTCGTCACGGTGGAGGACCTCGCCGAGGAGCTCGTCGGGGAGATCACCGACGAGCACGACGACACCCGCCCCGAGTACGTGCCCGTCGAGGGTGACGGCGTGTGGGAGATGTCCGGCGAGGTGCACGTCGACGAGGTCGAGCGGTCCCTCGGCGTGGACCTGCCGCGCGGCGACTACGAGACGATCGCCGGCCTCGTCATCGCCGCCCACGGCGGACTGCCGCAGCCGGGCGCCGCGCTGGACGTCGAGCTGCCCGCCGACCCGGCGGACCTCGACCGCGACGAGGACGCCGGACCCCGCCTGCTGCGGGTGCGGGTCCTCGCCGTCGAGCGGCACGTGCCCTCCCGGGTGCGCCTGGAGCTGCCCGGCGAACCGGGCGCCGTCACCACCACGAACCGCACCACCGACCGCACCACCGACCGCACCACCGACCAGGAGAGCCTCCGATGAGCAGTGACGACCCGTGGGTCGTCGTCCCGGCGACCGTCCTGATCGTCGCGCTGAGCGCGTTCTTCGTGGCGGTCGAGTTCGCCCTGCTGGCCGCCAAGCGGCACCGCCTGGAGGACGCCGCCGGCACCGCGGCGGGCCGGGCCGCGCTGCGCAGCTCCTCGGAGCTGACGGTGCTGCTGGCCGGTTCCCAGCTCGGCATCACCGCCTGCACGCTCGCCCTCGGCGCGATCAGCAAACCGGCCGTGCACCACTGGCTGACCCCGCTGTTCGAGAGCGCCGGCCTGCCCCTGGTGGCCGCCGACGTCCTGGGTTTCGTGCTCGCCCTGTTCGTCGTCACCTTCGTCCACCTCGTGGTCGGGGAGATGGCCCCGAAGTCCTGGGCCATCGCCCACCCCGAGCGCTCCGCGCTGCTCCTGGCGATCCCCATGCGCGTCTTCATGCGGGTCTTCCGGCCCCTGCTGGTCCTGCTGAACTCCGCGGCCGACGTGCTCGTGCGCCGGGCCGGTGCCGAGCCGACCGGTGAGGTCGCCGCCGGGCACAGCCCCGACGCGCTGCGGCACCTGCTGGAGCACTCCGCGAACGTCGGCGCCCTCGACGCGCGGTTCTCCGCGCAGCTGTCCGGCGCCCTGGAGCTGGAGCGCATGACGGTGCGCGAGCTGCTGCGGCCCGGTGCGCCGCTGGCGGTGGTGCCGCCGACCGCGACCGCGGGCCAGGTGCGCGAGGTCACCCGGCGCACCGGGCACCTGCGCGTCCTCGTCGGCGCCCCCGAGCGCGTCACCGGGGTCGCGCACGTGCGCGACACCCTCACCGAACCGGACGGCACCCCCGCGGCCCCGTTCGCCCGGCCGGTGTTCACGCTCGCCGCGGGCACCACCGTGCACGCGGCGCTCACGGCGATGCGCGAGACCCGCAACCACCTCGCCGTCGTCACCGACGACGGCACGGGTGAGGGCACCGTCCACGGCGTCGTCACCCTCGCCGACGTGCTGCGCCGCCTGCTGCCGGCGGCGGCGCCGGCCTGAGTCGCCCGGGGGCGGGGGCGTGGCACGATCGGCCGGGTGAGCGAAGCGGCCCCGCCAACCCCCGTCCCCGAGGTCCCCGTCTGGGAGCGGCGCTTCCGCGCCGGCCGGGTCGGCCTGCCGGAGTGGGCCGAGGACGCGCCCGGGCGCTGCGTCGTGACGGCCACCGTGCACGGCGTGCTGGAGGTGCACTCCTTCGCCGCCGCCACCGGTGACCTGCACCGCGCCACCGAGCGCCCCGAGGGCACCTCCAGCGCCACGATCGACCCGGCGGGGGAGTTCGTCTGGTGGTTCGACGACACCGCCGGCGACGAGTTCGGGGTGTGGCGGCGCCAGCCGTTCGGCTCCGGGCCCGGCGAGGGCGTCGAGGACCCCCTCGGCCTGCCCGCCGCCTACCCGGCGGGCCTGGCGATCGGGCGCAGCGGCGTCGTCGTCGCCGGCGGCAGCGACGACGAGAACGGCACCCGCGTCCACGTCGTCCCCGGCCCGGGCGGTGCCGCGCGGGTGCTCTACGCGCACCGCGAGGACGCCTGGGTGGCCGACCTGTCGCCCGACGAGGAACTGGTGGCGATCTCGCAGTCCGAGCACGGCGACTCGCGCCACCCGGACCTGCGGGTGCTGCGCCTGGCCGACGGCGCGGTGGTGCGCGAGCTGTCCGACGGCCCCGGCAAGGGCGTCTCGCCGATCGCGTTCTCGCCCGTGCCCGGCGACGCGCGCCTGCTCGTGGAGCACGAGCGCGCCGGTCGCGCCGAGCTGCTCGTCCTGGACGTCACCACCGGCGAGGAGACCCCCGTCGTGCTCGGCGTGCCGGGGGAGGTGGCCGGTGCGGAGTGGACCCGCGACGGGCGCGGCCTGGTGGTGCTGGTGGACCACCACGCCCGCACCCTGCTGCACCGCGTGGACCTGACCACCGGCCACGTCGAGGCGATCGGCCCGCGCGAGGGCAGCGTCGGCGCCGCCACCGCCCGCCCCGACGGCGACGTGTGGCTGGTGTGGTCCTCGGCGCAGCGCCCGCCGGCGGTGCGGACCCTGGCCGGGGACGTGCTGCTGCGCGCGCCCGGTGAGCCCGCCCCGGAGTCGGTGCCCGTGCAGGACGTCTGGGTGGACGGCGACGGCGGGCGCGTGCACGCGCTGCTGCGCCTGCCGGCGGGGGCGCAGGGGCCGCTGCCGCTGGTGGTGGAGGTCCACGGCGGCCCCACCGCCCACGACACCGACGCCTTCCGCGCCTACCCCTCGACGTGGGTGGACGAGGGTTTCGCCGTCGTGCAGGTGAACTACCGCGGCTCCACCGGGTACGGGTCGGTGTGGCGCGACGCGCTGGAGGCGCGGGTCGGGCACACCGAGCTCGCCGACGTGGCCGCCGTCGCCGACCACCTCGTCGCCGCCGGCGTCGCCGACCCGCGGCGCCTGGTGCTGGCGGGCGCTTCCTGGGGCGGGTACCTCACGCTGCTGGGGCTGGGCACGCAGCCGCAGCGCTGGGCGGTGGGGCTGGCCGCGGTGCCGGTGGCGGACTACGTCGCCGCCTACGAGGACGAGATGGAGGGGCTGAAGGCGTTCGACCGCTCCCTGTTCGGCGGTTCGCCGCAGCAGGTGCCGGGCAAGTACGAGGACGCCTCGCCCATCACGTACGTCGACGCGGTGCGCGCGCCGGTGCTGGTGCTGGCCGGGCAGAACGACCCGCGCTGCCCGATCCGGCAGATCGAGAACTACCTGGCGCGGTTGGAGGCGCTCGGCGCGGTGCACGAGACGTACCGCTACGACGCGGGCCACGGTTCCCTGCTGGACGACGAGCGGGTGCGCCAGATGCGCGTCGAGCTGGACTTCGTCCGCCGCCACCTCCCTTGACCCCATCCCCTCCCACCCGCCCCTCCCTCCCTCCCGCCCTCCCCGGTGATCTTGCACGGTTGAGCTCTCAACCGTGCAAGATCACCGCGGGGAGGGGGGTCAGCCGGTGAAGGTCAGGTAGAGCAGGGCGGCGTTCAGGGCCACGACCAGGGTGACGGCCACGCCCGCCGCCACCCGCGTGCCGGTGCGGTTGACGTGCTCGCCCATCAGCGCGCGGTCGCTGGTCAGCCGCACCAGCGGCACCAGCGCGAACGGGATGCCGAAGCTCAGCACCACCTGGCTGACCACGAGCGCGCGGGTCGGGTCCACCCCCGCCCCCAGGCACACCAGTGCGGGGATCAGCGTGATCGCCCGGCGCGTCAGCAGCGGCACGTGCACGCGCAGCAGCCCCTGCATGATCACCGATCCCGCGTAGGCGCCCACGGACGTCGAGGCCAGCCCGGAGGCCAGCAGCCCGATCGCGAACAGCAGCGCCGCGCCCGTGCCGAGGTGGTCCAGCACGGCGGCGTGCGCGCCCTCGAGGGTGTCGGTGCCCGCCACCCCCCGCAGCGCGGACGCGGCCAGCAGCAGCATGGAGATGTTCACGACGCCCGCCAGGACGAGCGCGCCGACGACGTCGAGGCGGGTGGCGCGCAGCACGCGGCGCGTGCGGTCGGCGGCGACGTCGCCGTGGTGGTCGCGGGCCATCGCCGAGTGCAGGTAGATGGCGTGCGGCATGACGGTGGCGCCGAGCATGCTCGCGGCCAGCAGGACCGTGTCGGCCCCGGCGAAGCGCGGCACCAGCCCGGCGGCCGCCTCGGCCGCGTCCGGCGGGGCGAGCACGACGCCGGAGACGAACCCGGCGACCACCACGAGCAGCAGAGCCACCACCGCCGCCTCGAACCACCGCACGCCCGCCCGGTTGTGCAGGGCCAGCAGCAGCAGGGACGCCGCGCCGGTGATGACGCCCCCCGCCAGCAGCGGGGTGCCGAACAGCAGGTGCAGGGCGACGGCGCCGCCGATGACCTCGGCGAGGTCGGTGGCGATCGCCACGAGCTCGGCCTGCCCCCAGTACGCCAGGCGGGCGGGAGTGCCCAGGCGCTCGCGCAGCAGCTCGGGCAGGGTGCTCCCGGAGACGACGCTGAGCTTGGCGGACAGGTACTGCACGAGCACCGCCATGGCGTTGGCGGCGACGAGCACCCACAGCAGCAGGTACCCGTAGCGGGCGCCCGCGGTGAGGTTCGCGGCGACGTTGCCGGGGTCGACGTAGGCGACGGCCGCGACGAACGCGGGGCCGAGCAGGCGCAGCAGCCCCGAGCGGGGCGTGCGGGTGTTCTCCTGCTCGGCCGGGCGCGCGTCGGTGGTCACGGGGTGACCGTACCGACGGTTTCGGCGCACCGAAACCCGAGGTCAGAGCTCCTTCGCGAAGCACAGGCACAGCGGGCTGTCCGCCCACTGCCCGAACGACGGGATCCGTTCGTACCCCAGCGCCGTGTAGAGCGCCACCGCTTCCGGCTGCGCCGTCCCCGTCTCCAGGCGCACCCGCCGCGCACCGCGCTGGCGGGCCAGGTCCTCGAACGCCCCCACGAGGCGCCGGGCGACCCCGCGCCCGCGGGCCGCCTCCCGCACGAACACCCGCTTCATGTCCACGCCGCCCGCGAACTCCTCCGGGTCGGCGTCGGCCTGCGCGATGCAGCCGGCCGGCTCGCCGTCCAGCAGCCCCAGCAGGAACCGGGTGCCCGGGGCCAGGTGGTACTCGTCCCGGCTGCCCGTGGGGTAGCGGCGCAGCAGCTCGTCGACCGCCTCGACCAGCAGCGCCTCCAGCCGGGCGTCGCCGCGCTCGGCCGTGACGACCTCCACCACGCCGCGCCCGGTGCCCGTGCGCTCAGGCACCGGCGTCCTCCGTCTGCTGCGCCACCGCCCGGCGGCGCTGCGCCGGCACCGCGGCCACGGCCGGGTCCAGCGGTGCGCGGCCGGTGGCGTCGGCGCGGGCGGCGACCGCCAGCACCGCCAGGCCCACCACGGACAGCCCCGCGGCGACCAGCGCCGGGGAGGCGTAGCCGAAGCCCGCGTCGATGACGGTCCCGCCGAGGAACGCGCCCATCGCGTTGCCGGTGTTGAACGCGGCCTGCATGGCGGCCGAGGCCATGCTCGCCCCGCCGCCGGCCGCGACGATGCCGCGCGTCTGGATCGCCGAGGACATCGAGAACGCCACGAACGCGAACGCGAACACCCCGGCGGCCGCCGCCACGGGCGAGGAGGCGACCGCGAACAGCACCAGGTACACCACGACGAGACCGGACATCCCCATGACCAGGGTGTGCTGCACCGACCAGTCGGCCAGGCGTCCGCCGAGCAGGTTCCCCGCGGTCGCGCCCAGGCCGAACAGCACCAGCACCCACGACACCGACGACTCCGCCAGGCCGGAGACCTCCGTCAGCAGCGGGGAGACGTAGCTCAGGACGGTGAACAGCCCGCCGAACCCGATGACCGTGACGAGCAGCGTCAGCCACACCTGCCCGCGGCGGAAGGCGGACAGCTCGGTGCGCAGCGAGCCGCTGCCGGTGCGCACCTGCGGCACGAGCGCGGCGAGCGCGGCGAGGGTGACCAGGCCGATGAGCCCGACCAGCGCGTACGTCAGGCGCCAGCCGAACTGCTGGCCCACCGACGTGCCCAGCGGCACGCCCACGACGTTCGCCACCGTCAGGCCCGCGAACACCAGGGACATCGCGCGCCCCTCCTTCCCGGCGGGGGCCAGGGCGCGCGCCACGACGGCGGCGGCGCCGAAGAACGCGCCGTGCGCCAGGCCGGTGAGGAACCGCGCGCCCACGAGGGTCGCGAAGGTCGGGGCGAGCGCGGTGGCGACGTGCCCGGCGGTGAACAGCACCATGAGGCCGATGAGGACCTGCCGGCGGGGGCGGGAGTGGGTCAGCGCGGTCAGGGTCGGCGCGCCGACGACGACGCCCAGGGCGTAGGAGGTGATGATCCAGCCGGCCAGCGGGATGGACACGCCGAACGTCCCGGCCACCTGGGGCAGCAGCCCCATGGACACGAACTCGGTGGTCCCGATGCCGAAGGCGCCGACGGCCAGGGCGAGGAGGGCGAGGGGCACGGTGGTGCTTCTTCCTGGAGGTGCGGTGCGGGTGGGGTGTCGAGTGCTCCGTCGCCTGGTCGACGCACCGATCATCGCCCACCGCGGCGCCGGGACCCCCATCGCCCGGCGTGTCCCGCCCCCGGACGCACGACGGCCCCGGGCCCACCCGGGGTGTCGGGGGCGGGGGGGGTGCGGGGGGTGTGGGGGGGTGCTGCTCGCCGTGGCGGGGGCGGTTGCG
>NZ_JBKBCT010000059.1:0-24328 GCF_050871525.1 Kineococcus auxinigenes
GGTCACCCCTCGCGGGGTGACCGGGCCGTCGTGCGTGCGCAGGAGCCCGCTCAGCCGTGCTCGACGGCGCGGCGGGCGTCCGGGTTGAGCACCCCCCAGGCGATGAACTCGTCGCACAGGGTGGTGGCCGGCACGTCGTAGATGACGGCCAGGGTGCGCAGGTCGTCGGCGCGGATGCTCAGCACCCGGCCGTTGTAGTCGCCGCGCTGGGACTGGATCGTCTTCGCGTAGCGGTCGAGGGGCCCGGCCTTCTCGGCGGGCACCTCCTGGAGCCGCTCGAGGTCGAGCACGAGCCGCGCGGGCGGCTCGGTGCTGCCCTGCGGGGCGCCTTCGGGGAGGAGGGCCGAGACCGGGACCCCGTAGAAGTCCGCGAGCTCGGCGAGCCGCTGGACGGTCACCGCACGGTCGCCGCGCTCGTAGGAGCCGACGACCACGGCCTTCCACCGTCCCTCGGACTTCTCTTCGACGCCGTGCAGGGACAGCCCCTGTTGGGTACGGATCGCGCGGAGGCGCGATCCGAGTGCGCGGGAGTAGTCCGATGCCATACGAGAATGCTCACGGAGCGTGAACACCTTCGTCAAGCTGACCCACCGCGATCCGCGCCCCTCCAGGGGATTTCCACCCTCTCGGCACCGCTGCCATTACTCCATGTGAGCGCTTGATCTCACAACGACAGTGCTGCCGGCCCCGCGAGGGCTCCGGCGCGCCCCCTGTAGGGTGGCGGGGACCGCGGCCCGCTGTGCGGGGCTGCGACAGGCGTCCTTTAAGGATCCGTCCCGTGAGGCGGGGAAGGAGGTCGGTGGTGACTGCTGCCCGGCGCGTCCTGCTCGAAGGAGCGGACCTCCAGCGGGTGCTGACGCGCATCGCCCACGAACTGCTCGAGGCCAACAAGGGCCCCGCCGGCCTCGTCCTGCTGGGCATCCCGCGGCGCGGGGTGCCGCTGGCCCACCGGCTGGCCGAGCGCATCGCCGAGGTCGAGGGTGCCCGGGTGCCCGTCGGTTCCCTGGACGTCACGATGTACCGCGACGACCTGCGCCGCCACCCCACCCGCGAGCTGCTGCCCACCGAGCTGCCCGCCGGTGGCGTCGACGACCGCGTCGTCGTCCTCGTCGACGACGTCCTCTTCTCCGGGCGCACCATCCGCGCGGCCCTCGACGCCCTGTCCGACCTGGGCCGCCCCCGCGCCGTGCGCCTGGCCGTGCTCGTCGACCGCGGCCACCGCGAGCTGCCCATCCGCGCCGACCACGTCGGCAAGAACCTGCCCACCTCCTCCGCCGAGCGCGTCAGCGTGCTGCTCACCGAGACCGACGGGCGCGACGCCGTCGAGATCAGCACCCCGGCACCCGCCGGCGAGGGCGGTGCGCGGTGATCCCCCACCTGCTGTCCGCCGCGGACCTGGACCGCGACGGCGCCGTGCGCGTGCTCGACGTCGCCGAGCAGATGGCCGCCACCCAGCGCCGCGAGATCAAGAAGCTGCCCACGCTGCGCGGGCGCACCGTGGTCAACCTCTTCTTCGAGGACTCCACCCGCACCCGCACCTCCTTCGAGGCCGCCGCCAAGCGCCTGTCCGCGGACGTCATCAACTTCTCCGCCAAGGGCTCCAGCGTCTCCAAGGGGGAGTCCCTGAAGGACACCGCCCTGACGCTGGAGGCCATGGGCGCCGACGCCGTCGTGGTGCGCCACCCCGCCTCCGGCGCCCCGCACCGCCTGGCCCACGCCGGCTGGTCGCGCAGCGCCGTGGTCAACGCCGGCGACGGCACCCACGAGCACCCCACCCAGGCCCTGCTCGACGCCTACACCGTGCGCCGCCACCTGCGCCCCGGACCCGGCGGGCACGGGGTGGGCGAGGACCTGCGCGGGGTGCGCGTGACGATCGTCGGCGACGTCCTGCACTCGCGGGTCGCCCGCTCCAACGTCCTGCTGCTGCACACCCTGGGCGCGCACGTCACGCTCGTGGCCCCGCCGACCCTGCTGCCCGTCGGCGTGGGCTCCTGGCCCTGCGAGGTCTCCTACCACCTCGACGACGCGCTGCGCACCGGCGCCCCGGACGCCGTGATGATGCTGCGCGTGCAGGCCGAGCGCATGACCACCACCGGCGGCGGCTTCTTCCCCTCCGCGCGCGAGTACAGCCGCCGCTACGGCCTGGACCGCCGCCGCACGGCGCTGCTGCCCGAGCACGCCGTCGTCATGCACCCCGGGCCGATGAACCGCGGCCTGGAGATCTCCGCCGACGCCGCCGACAGCCCCCGCTCCACCATCGTGGAACAGGTCGGCAACGGCGTCGCCGTCCGCATGGCCGTGCTCTACCTGCTGCTGGCCGGCGAGACGCCGGCCGGCCGGACCCCCGGAGGCGACTCGTGAGCACCACCCTGGTCACCGGCGCGCGGGTGCTCGGCGGCGAGAGCGCCGACCTGCTGCTGCGCGACGGCACCATCGCCGAGGTCGGCACCGGCCTGAGCGCCCCCGACGGCGCCGACGTCGTGGACGCCACCGGCCTGATCGCCCTGCCGGGCCTGGTGGACCTGCACACCCACCTGCGCGAGCCCGGCCGCGAGGACGCCGAGACCGTCGAGTCCGGCACCCGCGCCGCCGCCCGCGGCGGCTACACCGCCGTGTTCGCCATGGCCAACACCTACCCCGTCGCCGACACCGCCGGCGTCGTGGAGCAGGTGCAGCGCCTGGGCGAGCAGGCCGGCTGGGCGCAGGTGCAGCCCGTGGGCGCCGTCACCACCGGCCTGGCCGGCCAGCAGCTCGCCGAGCTGGGCGCCATGGCCGACTCCGCCGCCGCCGTGCGCGTCTTCTCCGACGACGGGCACTGCGTCGACGACGCCGTCCTGATGCGCCGCGCCCTGGAGTACGTGCGCGCCTTCGACGGCGTCATCGCCCAGCACGCCCAGGAACCGCGCCTGACCGAGGGCGCGCAGATGAACGAGGGCGTCGTCTCCTCCGTGCTGGGGCTGCGCGGCTGGCCCAGCGTCGCCGAGGAGGCGATCATCGCCCGCGACGTCCTGCTCGCAGACCACGTCGGCTCCCGCCTGCACGTGTGCCACCTGTCCACCGCCGGCTCCGTGGAGATCGTGCGCTGGGCCAAGGCCCGCGGCGTGCGGGTCACCGCCGAGGTCACCCCGCACCACCTGCTGCTGACCGACGAGCTGGTGCGCGGCTACGACCCCGTCTACAAGGTGAACCCGCCGCTGCGCACGCAGGCCGACGTGGAGGCCGTGCGCGAGGGCCTGGCCGACGGCACCATCGACGTCGTCGCCACCGACCACGCCCCCCACCCCGTGGAGTCCAAGGATTGCGAGTGGGCCGCGGCCGCCATGGGCATGACCGGCCTGGAGACCGCCCTGTCGGTCGTGCAGCACGCGATGGTCGACACCGGCCTGCTGACCTGGGCCGAGCTCGCCGACCGCACGTCGTTCGCCCCCGCCCGCATCGGCCGCCTCACCGGGCAGGGCGAGCCGCTGACCGCCGGCAGCGCCGCCAACCTCGTCCTGCTCGACCCCGCCGCCCGCTGGACGGTCGACCCCGCCGCCATGGCCACCGCCGGGCGCAACTCGCCCTTCCGGGGCCTGGAACTTCCCGGCCGGGTGGTCGCCACGTTCCTCCGCGGGCGCCCCACCGTCCTGGACGGACAGCTCGTCGAGCGCCCCGGGGACCAGCCCGGCGCCGAGGGGAGCCGGCCGTGAAGTTCGTCTGGACCCTCGTCCTGCTCGTCGCCCTGCTGCTGCTGTGGCGGATGATGTTCACCGGCTACCGCGGCCGGGCGCTGCGGCAGAAGACCCTGCCGCGCCCGATCGGCTCGAAGGACTGGCAGGGCCTGCGCGACGCGATCGAGGGCGTCTACGTGTCCACCACCGACGCGGAGAACTCCCTGGACCGCATCGCCGCCCACGGCCTGGGCACCCGCAGCGCCGTCGCGCTCGGGTTCGTCGACGAGGGCGTGGGGTTCCTGCGCCAGGGCGCCCGCTCCTTCGTGGTGCCGGCGAAGGACATCGTCGGCGTCGGGCACGGGCCCGGCATGGTCGGCAAGTGGGTGGGCCGCGCCGACGGCCTGGTGGTGCTGCGCTGGCGGCTGGGCGACCGCGTGGTCGACACCGGCGTCAAACCCCGCCACCCGGCCGAGGGGGCGAGGTTCGCCGAGCAGGTGGAGGACCTGGTGCGCAGGACGCGCAGGACGACGAACGACGGAGGTGCGCAGTGAGCGAGGCGAGCACGCAGGTGCGGGGCGGTCGGGTCCCGGCGGTCCTGGTGCTGGAGGACGGCCGCAGCTTCCGCGGCCAGGCGTACGGGCGCGTCGGCGAGACCGTCGGCGAAGCGGTGTTCTCCACCGGCATGACCGGCTACCAGGAGACCCTCACCGACCCCAGCTACCACCGCCAGGTCGTCGTCATGACGGCCCCGCACGTGGGCAACACCGGGTACAACGACGAGGACGAGGAGTCCTCGCGGATCTGGGTCGCCGGGTACGTCGTGCGCGACCCCGCCCGCGTGCCGTCGAACTGGCGCTCGCAGCGCACCCTGGACGCGGAGCTGGACGCGCAGGGCGTCGTGGGCATCAGCGGCGTGG
Source organism: Kineococcus auxinigenes (assembly GCF_050871525.1). NCBI lineage: Bacteria > Bacillati > Actinomycetota > Actinomycetes > Kineosporiales > Kineosporiaceae > Kineococcus > Kineococcus auxinigenes. The sequence goes on from NZ_JBKBCT010000059.1 coordinate 4,571, forward strand.
ACACCCGCGCCCTGACCCGGCACCTGCGCGAGCGCGGCGCCATGAAGGTCGGCGTCTTCTCCGGCGAGGCCGCCGAGCGCCCCGCCGCCGAACTGCTGCAGGCCGTGCGCAGCGCTCCGGAGATGACCGGCACCGACCTGGCCTCCCTGGTCAGCACGCCCGAGCCGTACACGGTGCCCGCCGTCGGTGAGCGGCGCTTCACGGTGGCCGCGGTGGACCTCGGCATCAAGTCCATGACGCCGCAGCGCCTGGCCGAGCGCGGCGTGGAGGTCACCGTGCTGCCCTCCACCGCCTCGCTGGAGCAGGTGCTCACCTCCGGCCCGGACGGTGCCGCCCCCGACGGGGTGTTCTTCTCCAACGGCCCCGGCGACCCCGCCGCCGCCACCCACGAGATCGAGGTCCTGCGCGGCGTGCTGGAGCGGCGCATCCCGTTCTTCGGCATCTGCTACGGCAACCAGCTCCTCGGCCGCGCCCTGGGCTACGGGACCTACAAGCTCAAGTACGGCCACCGCGGCATCAACCAGCCCGTCATGGACCTGGCCACCCGCAAGGTCGAGGTCACCGCCCACAACCACGGCTTCGCCGTCGACGGCACGGCCGGCGAGGTGCGCGAGACCCCGTACGGGCGCGCCGAGGTCAGCCACGTCGGCCTCAACGACGGCGTCGTGGAGGGCCTGCGCTGCCTGGACGCCCCGGCGTTCAGCGTGCAGTACCACCCCGAGGCGGCGGCCGGCCCGCACGACGCCTCCTACCTGTTCGACCGGTTCCTCGCCCTCATGGAGGGCACCCCCGCCGCGCAGCTCGTGGACGACACGGGCGTTGCGGACACCACCGAGAACACCACCGAGAAGGACGCCTGATGCCCCGCCGCACCGACATCTCCTCGGTCCTCGTCATCGGTTCCGGCCCGATCGTCATCGGCCAGGCCGCCGAGTTCGACTACTCCGGCACCCAGGCGTGCCGGGTGCTCAAGGCCGAGGGCCTGCGGGTCGTCCTGGTGAACTCCAACCCCGCGACGATCATGACGGACCCGGAGATGGCCGACGCCACCTACGTCGAGCCCATCACCCCCGCCGTCGTCGAGGCCATCATCGCCAAGGAGAAGCCCGACGCCCTGCTGGCGACCCTGGGCGGGCAGACCGCGCTGAACACCGCCATCGCGCTGTTCGAGTCCGGGGTGCTGGACGAGCACGGCGTGGAGCTCATCGGCGCCGACGTCGACGCGATCAAGCTCGGCGAGGACCGCCTGCTGTTCAAGGGCGTCGTGGAGCGCTGCGGCGCCGAGAGCGCCCGCAGCCACCTGTGCCACTCCATGGACGAGGTCCTCACCGCCGCCGCCGACCTCGGCTACCCCGTCGTGGTGCGCCCCAGCTTCACCATGGGCGGCCTCGGCTCCGGTTTCGCCTACGACGAGGCCGACCTGCGCCGCATCGCCGGGCAGGGCCTGCACCACTCCCCGGTCACCGAGGTGCTCCTGGAGGAGTCGATCCTCGGCTGGAAGGAGTACGAGCTGGAGCTCATGCGCGACCGCGCCGACAACGTCGTGGTCGTCTGCTCCATCGAGAACTTCGACCCCATGGGCGTCCACACGGGCGACTCCATCACCGTCGCCCCGGCCATGACGCTGACCGACCGCGAGTACCAGCGGATGCGCGACATCGGCATCGCCGTCATCCGCGAGGTCGGCGTGGACACCGGCGGCTGCAACATCCAGTTCGCCGTCAACCCCGCCGACGGGCGCATCATCGTCATCGAGATGAACCCGCGCGTCTCGCGCTCGTCCGCGCTGGCGTCCAAGGCGACCGGTTTCCCCATCGCCAAGATCGCCGCCAGGCTGGCCGTCGGGTACACCCTCGACGAGATCCCCAACGACATCACCGAGTCCACCCCGGCCAGCTTCGAGCCGACCCTGGACTACGTCGTGGTCAAGGTGCCGCGGTTCGCGTTCGAGAAGTTCCCCGCGGCCGACCCGACGCTGACGACCACCATGAAGAGCGTCGGCGAGGCCATGGCCCTCGGCCGCAACTTCACCGAGGCCCTGCAGAAGGCCCTGCGCAGCACCGAGAAGCGCGGCGCGGCCTTCAGCTGGGCCGGCGACCCGGGCGACCTGCGCGACCTGCTGCAGCGGGTGCGCCAGCCCACCGACGAGCGCATCGGCCTGGTCATGCGCGCCATCCGCGCCGGAGCCACCCCGGCGGAGCTGTTCGAGGCCACCCGGATCGACCCGTGGTTCCTGGACCAGCTGTTCCTGCTCGACGAGATCGCCGTGGAGGTGCGCGAGGCCGACGAGCTGACCGCCGAAATGCTGCGGCACGCCAAGCGGCACGGTTTCTCCGACGCCCAGATCGGCGAGCTGCGGCACATGGACGAGGCCGTCGTGCGCGGCGTGCGGCACGCGCTGGGCGTGCGCCCCGTCTACAAGACCGTCGACACCTGCGCCGCGGAGTTCGCCGCCAGCACGCCGTACCACTACTCCAGCTACGACGAGGAGGACGAGACGCGCCCGCGCACCAAGCCGGCGATCGTCATCCTCGGGTCCGGCCCCAACCGCATCGGGCAGGGCGTGGAGTTCGACTACTCCTGCGTGCACGCCAGCTTCGCGCTGCGCGACGCCGGGTTCGAGACCGTCATGGTCAACTGCAACCCCGAGACGGTCTCCACCGACTACGACACCTCCGACCGGCTGTACTTCGAGCCGCTGACCCTGGAGGACGTGCTGGAGGTCGTGCACGCCGAGACGCGCTGCGGGCCCGTCGCCGGCGTCATCGTGCAGCTGGGCGGGCAGACCCCGCTGGGCCTGGCCGCGAAGCTGGAGGAGGCCGGCGTCCCGATCATCGGCACCTCCCCGGCGGCCATCGACCTCGCCGAGGAGCGCGGCGCGTTCGGGCGGGTGCTGGAGCAGGCCGGCCTGCTGGCGCCCAAGCACGGCACCGCGTCCTCCTTCGCCCGGGCCAAGGAGATCGCCGCCGGCATCGGGTACCCGGTGCTGGTGCGCCCCAGCTACGTCCTCGGCGGACGCGGCATGCAGATCGTCTACGACGAGGCGTCGCTGGAGGAGTACATGGCCACCGCGACCGAGGTCTCGCCCGAGCGCCCCGTGCTCGTGGACCGCTTCCTCGACGACGCCGTCGAGATCGACGTCGACGCCCTCTTCGACGGCGAGGAGATGTACCTCGGCGGGATCATGGAGCACATCGAGGAGGCCGGCATCCACTCCGGCGACTCCGCGTGCGTCATCCCGCCGCCCACCCTGGGCCGCGCCGAGCTGGAGCGGGTGCGCCGCGCCACCGAGGCCATCGCCCGCGGCGTGGGCGTGCGCGGCCTGCTCAACGTCCAGTTCGCCCTCGCCGCCGGGGTGCTGTACGTGCTCGAGGCCAACCCGAGGGCCTCGCGCACCGTGCCGTTCGTCTCCAAGGCCACCGGCGTGCCGCTGGCCAAGGCCGCGGCCCGGCTGATGGCCGGCACCCCGATCCGCGAGCTGCGCGCCGAGGGTCTGCTGCCCGCCCGCGGCGACGGGGGCGTGCTGCCGCCGGAGGCGCCGGTGTCGGTGAAGGAGGCCGTGCTGCCCTTCGCCCGGTTCCGCACCGCGCAGGGGCACGTCGTGGACTCCCTGCTGGGCCCGGAGATGCGCTCCACCGGCGAGGTCATGGGCATCGACGCGGACTTCCCGACCGCGTTCGGCAAGGCCCAGACCGCCGCCTACGGCGGGCTGCCCACGTCGGGCACGGTGTTCATCTCCGTCGCCGACCGCGACAAGCGGGCCATGATCTTTCCCGTCAAGCGCCTGGCCGACCTCGGTTTCACCCTGCTGGCCACCGAGGGCACCGCCGCGGTGCTGCGCCGCAACGGCATCGCCTCCACCGTCGTGCGCAAGCGCTCGGAGGGCACGGGGGAGCACGGCGAGCTGACGATCGTCGGGCAGATCGACGCCGGGCAGGTCGCGATGGTCGTCAACACCCCCTCGGGCGACCAGGCCCGCGCCGACGGGTACGAGATCCGCGCCGCCTCCACCGCGGTCGGCGCCCCGATCATCACCACGGTGCAGGAGCTGGCCGCGGCGGTGCAGGCCATCGAGGCGCTGCGGGCCGGGCACGGCACCTCGGTGGCCTCGCTGCAGGAGCACACCGCGGTCCTGGCCGCCGCCTGGGACGGGTTCCACGCGTGAGCGGTGCCGGTGCGGCCGGGGTGGGGGAGCGGTTCGGGGCGCGCCTGGCCGCCGCCGTCGCCGAGCACGGCCCGCTGTGCGTCGGCGTCGACCCCCACGCCCCGCTGCTGGCGGCGTGGGGCCTGGACGACGACGCCGCCGGCGTGGAGCGCTTCGGCCGCACGGTCGTCGCGGCCCTCGCCGGGCACGTCGCGGCCCTGAAACCGCAGGCGGCGTTCTTCGAGCGGCACGGCTCGCGCGGCGTCGCGGCGCTGGAGCGGGTCGTCGCCGACGCCCGCGAGGCCGGGCTGCTGACGATCGTGGACGCCAAGCGCGGTGACATCGGCTCCACCATGGCCGCCTACGCCGACGCGTTCGCCGGCGACTCCCCGCTCGCCGGGGACGCCGTCACCGCCTCCCCGTACCTGGGGTTCGGCTCCCTGCAGCCGCTGCTGGACACCGCCGCCGAGCACGGGCGCGGCGTCTTCGTGCTCGCCCTGACCTCCAACCCGCAAGGGCCGGGCGTCCAGCACGCGGTGGGCGCAGACGGGCGCTCGGTCGCGCGTGCGGTCGCCGAGGCCGCGGCCGCCGAGAACGCCGGCGTGCCGCCGATGGGTGACGTCGGGCTCGTCGTCGGGGCCACCGTGGGCAGCGCCGTGCAGGACCTCGGCATCGACCTGGCGGCCGTCAACGGCCCGCTGCTGGCACCGGGGTTCGGGGCGCAAGGCGCCACGGCGGCCGACCTGCGCACCGTTTTCGGCGACGCGCGCCGGTTCGTGCTGGCGGCGAGCTCGCGCGAGGTGCTGGCTGCCGGGCCTGACCCGGCGGCGCTGCGAGGAGCGGCGCGCCGCTCGGCCGACGAGCTGCGCACGGCCTTGTCGGAGAGCTGACGACCGTCAGGAGGCGGTCGCTGCAGCTCACTGCCTCTTGCACTCAACGACAACGTAACTTCTGATTATCGCGGGTAAAACGACACAATAACTTGCCTCCTGCGCAAGCAAAACACCGTGAGCCTTCGTCAGTAGCGGCCTAAGCAGCCGCTACTGACAAAAGCTCACTGGAGCAGTGAGCAGGCGGAGGTCGCCTGGATCAGATCAAACCCGTCAGTTCCCGTTCCTCGTGCGTGGAACGTTCGAACACCAGGTCGATCCACTCGTGCTTTTTGGTATCGAAGCGCCACAGGCCCTCGTCGAAGAACTCAACCCACCACCGCACCGGCACTGCGAGGCTGCTCGGGCGACGGTCGGCCGGCACGATCTGCAGCTCGCGGTCGATCACCGTGGTAGTGGCGGTTAGCGCCGGGGTGCGGCAGTCCACGACCACGAGGCTGCCGTTCCCGTGCCGGGCGATGGGCAGCCAGCCGTCGTACCCGGTGGGTGGGAAGGAGTGGCCCGCCAGCACGTGCTCCTCGTACAGATTGACGGCGGCGTCCAGGCTGAGCAGTCGCGTGTCCGGCACGGCTACGCTATAGAGGGTGCGACCGTGATGTTCGTAGCTGTCCGCGCCGTCGTGCCAAGCCCACCAGTGCAGCACGTCGCCCGGTGCGGCCAGCCCTCGGTTGCTGAGCACCTGCCGCACCCGCTCTGGGGGCAGCCCGGGGCGGGCTGTGGTGGCGATGGGCATGCGCAGTCGGCGCCAGTGCGCCTCGAGGCGTCGCAGCAGTTCAGGTAGTTCGCTCACCAGTACTCCACCTTGTTCCTTCACTGAGGCTTTGTCGGTGGCAGCCTGAGACCACTGCTGGGCGGGGACCCGAAGCCGCTGGGGCACGCAGGGTCTGGACGAGACGATGGAGGCGACCAAGCCTGATCCGCCGTACCCACCTGGGCCCTGCATGCTCTCCTATCGTGCCAGCCTCGACGTCCCCCGCGCCTTGGCCCAGGCCGTCGCCGCCCTGCTGTTCGCCCACCGCGCCCGCATCGGCACCCGCCGCGTCCTGGGGTGCTTCGCGCAGGCGGTCCTGCTGCTGCGGTTCGTGCGCCAACGCGCCACGGTCGCCGACCTGGCCCGTGACAACACGATCAGCCTCTCCAGCGCCTACCGGTACCTGCACGAAGCCCTGGACGTCCTGGCCGACCAAGCCCCCGAGCTGTCCGACGTCGTCGCCGACGCGGTGCACCGAGGAACCGAGCACCCGCTGCTGGACGGCACCCTCATCGCCACCGACCGCGTCCACGACCGGACCGGGCAACGGGACCGGTGGTACTCCGGGAAGCACGGCCACCACGGCGGTCTGGTCCAAGTCCTCACCGACCCCGACGGGCGGCCGTTGTGGGTGTCACCGGTCGAACCCGGCTGCACCCACGACCTGACCGCAGCCCGCATCCACGCCCTGCCGGCGCTCTACCCCGCTGCTCGTGACGGTGTGCCGACGCTGGCCGACAAGGCGTACACCGGCGCCGGGGCCGGCATCCGCGTCCCCGTGCGCCGTCCCAGAGGCAGCCAGGTTCTCGACGCTGGCACGCGGGGCTGGAACACCTACGTCAACGCCGAACGTGCTCTCGTTGAGCACGGCATCGCCCACCTCAAAACCCGCTGGCGAGCCCTACACCACGTCAGCCTCTGCCCGTGGCGCATCACCGTGATCGTCGCCACCGCCCTCGTCCTGAGCCGATTGGAGAACCTCTATTGACCAAGGCTCACTGGGTCTTTTCCATCCCGGTGACGGGCGGGGTTGCGGCCAGCGCGAGCGAAGCCCCTGGTAGGACGGGGATTGTCGAAATCATCCGCATCACCAGGGGCTTCACGTGCTGTCCTACCCGTCCGGCCTGCCGGAGGGGGTACCACCCGCTCGCGGGGGAGCCACCCGCGCCCTGACCCTGCTGGCTGAGGCGTTTCGCCGGCGCCGTGAGCGCATCAGCTCCCTGTGGCGAAGGCTGGTGCCAGGCCGGCAGGCGCTGCTGGTGCTGGCGCACCTGCGCAAGGGTGAGCGCTACGCGGACCTGGCCGCCGGCTTCGACGTCGGCATCGCCACGGTGCACTGGGGGCACCGCCCACGCAGTGGGGGACTACGTGCACGAGGCCCTGGCCGTATTGGCGGCGATGACGCCCACCTTGCAACAGGCGGTGACTGTGGCATCGACCAAGGCCTACGTCGTCCTCGATGGGACCTTGCTGCGCATCGATCGCGTGGCCATGGCCACCAAGGGCGAGCGCATCTACTACTCCGGCAAGCACAAGACGCACGGCGTGAACGTGCAGACCCTCGCTGATGCTGCCGGGCGGTTGATCTGGGCCTCACCCGCGCTGCCCGGCTCGCGCCACGACATCGGCTGCGCCCGTGAACACGGCCTGCTCACCGCCCTGGCCGGCACCGGAGTGCAGGTCCTCGCCGGTCGCGGCTACCAGGGCGCTGCCCGCACCTGTCCCGGCGTTCGAGTTCCGCTGCGCTCCCGCCGCAAGGAGACCCGGTCAGCGGCGCCTTCCGGCCGCTGTCAGCGGGCCAGCGTGCGGCCAACCAGGCCCACGCCGCTCTGCGGGCACCAGGCGAGCGGGTCAACGCCCAACTCAAGAGCGGGCGGGCCCTGCGCAAGATCCGTTCCAGCCCTACCGCTGCGACCAACCTCGTCGCCGCTGTGCAGACCCTCATCTTCGCTGGCTGAGTCGAGATGGAAAAGGCTCCGTGGATGCCAACCACCTCAACGCGCCGCCCACTGGCGCAGGACGATGAGCAGCAGGCCGCTCAGCCCCAGCAGCACGCACGCCGCGGCGGTCACGGCCAGCAGGTGGGCGGAGGCGGCCGGGTGGTCGAGGTCGCCACGCGCCAGCAACCGCGCACCGGTGCGCCGCGTGCGCCGGCCGGCCAGCACGTGCACGACCACCCCGGTCGCAGCACCGGCCACTCCCAGGACCACGGCTCCCGGACCCAGCTGCCCGGGCAGCAACCGTGCAGCGCCGAGGGAGACCACCACGAGCGCGAGGGCGGTGCGCCGCCACGCCAGTGCGGTGCGTTCCGGCTGCAGGCCCGGGTCGAAGATCGCGGGGCCCCGCTGCGGTGCCGGTCCTCCCCGCTCCTGCCGTTCCGGCCCGCTCACCGCAGCAGCAGCCCGAGCAGCACCAGCAGGCCGGCCAGGGCGGTGCCGGCGGTCAGCGGAGCGGCCAGCGCGGGTGCGCCCAGGGGTTGCTTGCAACGCATGGCTCGTTCATCGCGCGCCCAGCCGAACCAGGCCTGCAGCGGTGCGCTCAGCCCGAGCACGACGAGCAGGACCGAGGCGGCCAGGCGCAGCTGCGGCTGCAGCGGCAGGGCCAGGCCCTCCAGCGCCACGCCGGCGGCCAGCAGCGCCAGCGAGGTGCGGATCCATGCCAGGAAGGTGCGCTCGTTGGCCAGGCTGAAGCGCGGGTCCGGTTCGTCGCCGTGGCGGTAGACCGAGGCGGGGAAGCGGGTGCGCCCTCGTCGGCCGGTCATCCGTCCTCCTCCACCGGTGCGGGCACCGTGATGCTACGTGGCCGCACGGCTTAGGGTCGCCTCCCGTGACCCCCTCGCGCCGGCTGCTGGCCGACGTCCTGCGCCGCCGTCGGCGCCCAGCCCTGATCGGGTGCCTGTCCTCCACCGTGCACCAGATCTGCGAGGCCCTGGTGCCCGTGGCCGTCGGCCTGGTCGTGGCCCGCGCCGTCGCCACCGGGAGCACCACCGCGATCGCCTGGTCGGTGGCCGGGGTGCTGGCGCTGTTCGCGGTGCTCACCGCCGCGGGGGCGTTCGCGTTCTGGACCATCGACGGCGCGCAGCTGCGTGAGGCGCACCACCTGCGGGTGCAGGTGCTGAGCGCGGTGCTGCACCGCCCGCCGGCTGCGCCGGTGCTGCGCGACGGCGACGTGCTCAGCGTCGCCACCTCCGACACCCGTCACAGCGCACAGGTCATCGCCCTGCTGGGCTACCTGGTCTCCGCGAGCGTGGGGACGGTCGTGTCCGCGATCGTGCTGCTGCGCGTGGACGTGCTGCTGGGCGCGGGGCTGCTGGTGGCGGTGCCGCTGCTCGTGCTGGGCCTGCAGCGCCTGGCCCCGCGGCTGGAGCGGCGCGTGCGCACCCGGCAGGAGGCCGCCGGCCTGGCCGCGGCCACCGCGGCGGACCTGCTGGCCGGGCTGCGCCCGCTGCGCGGGTTCGGCGGGGTGCCCGAGGCGGTGCTGCGCTACCGCGGCGCCAGCCGCACCTCCCGCGACGCCGCCGTCGGTGCCGCCGGCGCCACCGCCGCGGTCGTCGGCGCCGGGAGCCTGGCCACCGGCCTGCTGCTGGTGGGCACCGCCGCCGCGGCCACCGCCCTGGCGGTGCGCGGGCGCATCGGCGTGGGGGAGCTCGTCACCGTCGTGGGTGCCGCGGCGTTCCTGGCCGACCCGGTGCGCACCATCACCACGTGCGTGCAGGGCCTGGCGGTCGCCCGGGCGAGCGCGGGGCGGGTCGCGGCCCTGCTCGCCGACGAACCGGCCCCGCACCTCACGGCTCCGGTCCGCGCGTCCACCGGCACCACGCGCACCCCCGGCAGCGCGGCGGTGCCGCTGACCCTGCGCGGCGTCAGCGCCGGTCCGCTGCGCGAGCTGACCCTGAGCGCGGCGCCCGGCGAGATGCTCGGCGTGGTCACCACGGACGTGGCGCTGGCCGACGCCCTCGTCGGCGTGCTGGCCGGGCAGCGGGCCTGCGAGTCCGGCGAGGTCCGCCTGGGGGAGCTGGACCCGGCCGGCGACCCCGCCGGCGCCCGTGGCCACCTGCTCGTCGAACCGCACACGGTGCACCTGCTGGGCGGCACCCTGCGCGAGGCCCTGACCACCGGCGCCGGGGCAGCGGCGTCGCTGGAGCGGGCGCTGGTGGCCTCGGCGGCCGAGGAGGTGGTGCGCGCCCGCCCCGCGGGGCTGGACGAGGTGCTGCTCGAGCGCGGCGCGAACCTGTCCGGAGGCCAGCAGCAGCGCCTGGCCCTGGCGCGGGCGCTGGCCGCCGACCGCCCGGTGCTCGTGCTGCGCGACCCCACCACCGCCCTGGACGCCGTCACCGAGGACGCGGTCGCCGCCGGCCTGCGCGTCCTGCGCCACGGCCCGGGCAGCCCCGCGGGGCGCACCACCGTGGTGCTGACCACCTCGCCGCTGCTGCTGGCCCGCTGCGACCGCGTGGCGCTGCTCAGCGCCGGCGGCTGCCGCACCGGCACCCACGCCGAACTGCTCGGCGAGGACGCCTACGCGACGGCGGTGCTGCGGTGAGCGCCACCCCCGACGCCGTGGCCACCGGTGCCCTGCCGGTCGCCACCGCCCGGCGCACCGCGGCGGTCCTGGTGGCCACCGCCCGCGCCCACCGGCGCACCCTGCTGCTGGCGCTGGCGACCACCGTCGTCTCCAGCGCCGGCCTCGTGCTGGTGCCGCTGCTGCTGGGCGGCGTCGTGGACGTCGTCGTGGACGTCCTGGGCCAGGGTTCCGCCGCGCCGGGCGCGGGAGCGGGCCAGGAGCAGCGGTTGTGGTGGCTGTTCGCGCTGCTGGCCGCGGCGGCCGCCGGCACCGCCGTGTTCGCCGCGCTGGCCCGCGCCCACGGCGAGCGCCTCGGCGTGGAGATCGCCGCCGACCTGCGCGAGCGCGTCGTGGACCGCTCCCTGCGCATGGACGCCGAACGGCTCGAGCGAGCCGGCGGTGGCGACGTCGCCTCCCGCGTCACCGAGGACGTGGAGCTGTTCACGTCCTCCAGCGAGCTGGCCGCCACCGTCCTGACGTCCCTGGTGACGGTGGTGCTCGCCGCGGTCGGCTTCGCCGCCCTGGACTGGCGCCTGGCGCTGGCGTTCTGCACCGTCTTCCCGGTCTACGCGGTCGCGCTGCACCACTACCTGCCGCGCGCCGCGCCGCTGTACGCGCGCGAGCGCGCCGTGGCCGCCGAGCGTTCCCGGGTGGTGCTGGAATCCCTGCACGGCACCCGCACCGTGCAGGCCTACGGGGCGCAGGAGCAGCAGACCGAGCGCGTGGAACACGCCTCGGCGCGGGGGGTCGGTGCCGCGCTGGACGCGCTGCGCACCTTCGCGCGGCTGTCGGTGTCCATGAACGCCGCCGAGGCGATCGGCCTGTCGGCGCTGCTGCTCACCGGGTTCCACCTCGTGCGCGCCGGGGCCGTCAGCGTCGGCGACGTCACCGCCGCCGCCCTGCTGTTCCACCGCCTGTTCGGCCCGCTGGGCGTGCTGCTGCTCAGCTTCGACGACGTCCAGCGCGCCGGTGCGGCGCTGGCCCGGCTCGTCGGCGTGGCCGACACCGAACCGCCCGCCGAGCGCCCGCGGCGCGACGTGCGGCACCCCGCCGCGCTGCGGGCGCAGGACCTGCGGCACAGCTACGGCTCCGGCGCACCGGTGCTGCACGGGGTGGACCTGGACGTGCCGGCCGGGGCGTCGCTGGCGGTGGTGGGGGAGTCCGGGGCGGGCAAGTCCACGCTGGCCGCCCTGCTGGGCGGGGTGTTCGCGCCCACCGGCGGGCGGGTCCTGCTCGACGGGGTGGACCTGGCCGAGCTGGACCCGCGCCAGCTGCGCGAGCACGTCGCCGTGGTCACCCAGGAGGCGCACGTGTTCACCGGCACCCTGCGCGAGGACCTCGCCCTGGCCGCTCCCGCCGCCGGCGACGCCGAGCTGCTGGCGGCGCTGGACGCCGTGGGCGCCGGGGCCTGGGTCGCGTCCCTGCCGCACGGGCTGGGCACCCGCGTCGGTGCCGGGGCTCACCCGCTGACCGCCGCGCAGGAGCAGCAGCTGGCCCTGGCGCGCGTCGTGCTGCGCGACCCTGCCGTGGTGGTGCTGGACGAGGCCACCGCCGAGGCCGGCAGCGCCGGCGCGCGCGAGCTGGAGGTCGCCGCCCGGGCCGTGCTGGCCGGGCGAACCGCCGTGGTCGTGGCGCACCGCCTCACCCAGGCGCGCGCCTGCGACCGGGTCGCCGTGCTGGAGCACGGGCGGCTGGTGGAGCTGGGAACCCACGACGAGCTGGTCGCGGCACGGGGGCGCTACGCGCGGCTGTGGGCGACCTGGAGCGCCAGCGCGCCGACCGGGCCGGTGGGTCACCCGGACGTCACGCGACGTTAACCGCGCGGGCACCCTGGCAACCGCTGAGCGGGACGGTGGGCGATTAGCGTCGGCGCGTCCACGTGCTCTCCCGGAAGGACCTGTTGTGCCCACTCGCCCTCGCGCGATCCGCCTGACCGGCGGCTGCGTCGCCCTCGGCGTCGCCGGTGCCGCGCTCACCGCCCTCGGCCTGCCCGCCTCGGCGGCGGAACCGACCACGCCGTTCGTCTCCGAGGTCCACTACGACAACGACGGCACCGACACCGGGGAGTTCGTCGAGGTGCAGCTGCCCGCCGGCACCAGCTCGGCAGGGCTCTCGATCGTGCTCTACAACGGCAACGGCGGCGGCACCTACGGCACTCTGCGCCTGCCCGAGGTGACCGCGCCCGCCGACGCCGCGGCGGTGGTGACCGTGCCGGGCCCCTCCGGTGGCATCCAGAACGGTTCTCCGGACGGCCTTGCGCTCGTCCGGGGCCAGGAGGTGCTGGAGTTCCTCTCCTACGAGGGGACGGTGGAGGCCGCCGACGGTCCCGCCGCCGGGACGACGAGCGCCGACATCGGCGTCGCCGAGTCCGGCACGGAGCCCGCCGGGCAGTCCCTGCAGCGGGCGTACGACGCCGCGACCGACGCGCTGGTGTGGTCTGGCCCCGCCACCGCCACCCCGGGTGCGGTGAACGGCTCCGCGCCGAGCGACCCCGACCCCGAGCCGCCCGCACCGACCGAGCCCGTCGAGATCGGCGCGGTGCAGGGCACCGGCACGAGCACCCCGCTGGCCGGGCAGCAGGTCACCGTCACCGGCGTCGTGGTCGGCGACACCCCCGGCCTGTCCGGCTTCTACGTGCAGGACCCCGACGGCGACGGCGACCCGGCCACCTCCGACGCGGTCTTCGTCTTCAGCACCGCCGAGGTCGGCCTCGGCGACACCGTCACCGTCACCGGGCAGGCGCAGGAGTACTTCGGGCAGACCCAGATCGCCGCCCCCGCCGGTGTCACCGTCGTGGCCGACGGCACCGCCGCCGACCTGCCCGCGCCGGCCGCGCTGGACCTCCCTGCAGGCGACGCCGAGCGCGAGCGCCTGGAGGGCATGCGCGTCGCGCCGGCGGACACCCTCACCGTCAGCGAGGTGTACGACCTGACGAGCTACGGGGAGCTGGTCCTGTCCGAGGGCGGGGTCCTCGTGCAGCCCACCGAGCTGGCCCGCCCCGGTGACGCCGCCGAGGCCATCGCCGCGCAGAACGCCCGGCGCAGCGTCGTCCTGGACGACGCCGTCAGCTCCCGCGTCACGGTCAGCGCCCGTCCGTACCTGAGCCCGGGAACCCCCGTGCGCGTCGGCGACGAGGTGGAGTTCACCGAACCGCTGGTGCTCGGGTACGGGGTCGACGCGTGGCGGTTGCAGCCGGCCGACGGCACCGCCGACGGCGTCTTCGCGCCGCAGAACACCCGCCCGGACGCGCCCGAGGCCGTCGGCGGGGACGTGCAGGTCGGCGCGTTCAACGTCCTGAACTACTTCCTCACCTTCGACCAGAACGTCGGACGCGGCGCGGCCAGCCAGGCCGAGCTGGAGCAGCAGGCCGGCAAGATCGTCCCCGCGATCCGCGCGCTGGGCGCCGACGTCGTCACCCTCATGGAGATCGAGGACACCGACTCCTCCGGCCTGACCCCCGGGAACGCCGATACGGCGCTCGCCGACCTCGTGCAGCGGCTGAACGCCGCCGGCGACGAGGAGTGGGCGTACGTGCCCATGCCGGACGAGCTGTACGCGGTGGACCGCGACGTGATCCGCAACGCGATCATCTACAAGGAGGACGTCGTGCAGCCCGTCGGGGACCCCGTCGGCCTGGTCGACGAGTCGGTGTGGTCCAACGCCCGCGAGCCGATCGCGCAGACGTTCGTCAAGGACGGCGACGCGTTCACCGTCGTGGCGAACCACTTCAAGTCCAAGAGCCCCGGGCAGCCCACCGGCGACAACGTCGACACGGGCGACGGTCAGGGCGCCTGGAACGGCGACCGCGTGCGGCAGGCGCGGTCCCTGGCCGATTTCCTCGAGCGGCTGCGTGCGGACAGCGGCGACGCCGACGTGGTGGCTCTGGGCGACTTCAACGCCTACACGCAGGAGGACCCGATCGAGGCCCTGCGCGAGGCCGGCCTGACCGACCTGGGCAGCGAGTTCGACGAGGGCGGCTACAGCTACGTCTTCGACGCGCTGTCCGGTTCCCTGGACCACGCGCTGGCCTCCGAGGCGCTGACCGCCAAGGTGACGGACGCGACCCACTGGAACATCAACTCGGTGGAGTCCTTCGCGTACCAGTACACCGGTGACGAGGCGCTGTACGCGGCGAACCCGTACCGCTCCAGCGACCACGACCCGATCGTGGTCGGCATCGACCTGGTCGAGACCTGCCAGGGCCTGGTGCCCACGATCCGCGGCACCGCCGGGAACGACGTGCTGAAGGGCACGAACCGCCGGGACGTGATCATGGGGCTGGGCGGGAACGACGTCATCACCGGCGGCAACGGTGAGGACGTCCTGTGCGGCGGCGCCGGCGACGACCGCCTCGCCGGCGGCAACGGCGACGACGCGCTGCTGGGCGGGTTCGGCCAGGACCGCCTCGCCGGCGACAACGGTTCCGACGCCCTCGTCGGCGGCCCCGGCCGCGACCGCCTGGACCAGGGGCGCGGGAAGGGGAGCCAGGAGCAGGACGGCGCGGAGTCCTGAGCCGCAGGACCCGGTTCTGCGGGGTTCCGCGCCACCGGTGATCGGCAGCGCGTGAGGGGGTGGGTGGCCACCGGGCCACCCACCCCCTCGTCGCTCCACCGGGGGTGCGCCCACGGCGGCCGGCGAGCGCGCCGGGTGTCAGCCCAGGTGCTGCACGACCACCCGCGTCGCCTCGGCCAGCAGGGCGGTGTCCGGCTCGGCGTCGGCGTCCGCGCGGTCGGTCAGCACGGCCAGCACCCACGGCGCGCGCCCACCGGCGGGCCAGACGACGGCGATGTCGTTCTGGCTGCCGTGCACGCCGGCGTGGCCGGTCTTGTCGCCCACGACCCAGCCGTCCGGGACACCGGCGCGGACCTGCTCGTCCCCGGTGGTGTTGGCCCGCAGCCACTGCGCGAACACCTCGCGGTCCTCCTCGCCGAGGGCGTCGCCGAGCGCGTACGCCTGCAGGCTGCGGGCCATCGCCTCGGGAGTGCTGGTGTCGTCCGTCTCGCCGGGGACGATGTCGTTGACCGCCGGCTCGCCGTTCCGCACCTGCGTGGTGCTGTCACCCAGCGAGCGCAGGTGCTGCTCCAGGCCGGCCGGACCGCCCAGGTGCTCGAGCAGGACGTTGGCGGCGGTGTTGTCGCTGACGGTGATCGCTGCCCGCGCCACCTCGCGCAGCGGCAGACCGGACTCGACGTGCTGCCCGGTGACGGGGGAGTGGGCCACGACCTCCTCGGCGCTCCACGTCACGACCGTGTCGAGCTCGGCGTCGGAGGTCTCGGCGAGCACGGCACCGGCGGCCAGGGCCTTGTAGGTGGAGGCGAAGCCGAAGCGCTCACCGGCGCGGTGCGCGAGGGTTCGCCCGGAGCCGGTGTCGACGGCGAAGAGCCCCAGGCGGGCGTCGAAGCGCTCTTCCAGCCGGGTGAACTCCGCTCGTGCGGCACCGGCCGTGGTGGTGCCCACGTCACCGGCGGTGCTGACCGCGGGGGTGCTCGTCGAGGTGGAGGTCCTGCCGGTCGTGGTGCCGCTGTCGGTGGAGGGGGCGGCGCTGCAGCCGGCCAGCGCTAGAGCGAGGGCGACGGGGAACGGCGTGCGCTTCACGCGGACCAGTCTCGCCGCAGGTGCCGGTGACGGCGAAGGTCGCACCGTCGGCGTGCTCGCCCCTCCACGTGCTGCCGGGTCAGGGCGCGGACTCGCTCGTGCCCAGTTCGCGGTGCGGGATGAGCGCCGCGGCCACGACGCCCACCGCGAAGGCGACGGCGACGGTGAGGAAGACCGGCACGAAAGCGGGGCCGTAGTCGCCGGCTCCCAGGGCGTCCGGTGTCGCGTGTGCGAGCCCGGCCGCCAGCACCCCTCCCAGGAGCGCCGTCCCGACCGTCGCTCCGGCCTCGCGGACGTAGGCGATCGTCCCGGTGATCCCCGCGACGTTCCGGCGCGGAGCCGCGTCCTGGGCCAGCACGACCAGCAGCGCCATGAACGAGCCCGCTCCCAGGCCGAACGCGACCAGCACACCGGCCGTGGCCGGCAGGCCGAGGTGGGTGCCGGCGAGCCCCAGCGTCGCCGCCGCGGTCGCGGCGAGGGCGCAGCCACCGACCGGGAACCGGCGCCACCGCCCCGTGCGGCGCACCAGGCGGCCGCTGACGTTCACCCCCAGCACCAGGCCGGCGGTCACCGGCAGCAGGAGCAGGCCCGACAGGGTGGCCGAGGTCCCGTGCACGCCCTGGACCCAGCTCGGCACGTAGGCGATGACGCCGAACATGCCGAAGCCGACGGTGGCGGCGAGGAACGCCGACAGGAACACCCCGCGGGTGCGCAGCACCTGGACGGGGAGCAGCGGTGCGCTGCTGCGCAGCTGGTGCGCGACGAACACCGCGACCACGGCGAGCGTGAGCAGGACCGCCACGACCGACGACGTCCCCCAGCCCTCCCGGGGCACCACGGCCGCCGCCCAGGCCAGGGCGGAGGTGCTGACGACGAGCAGCGACGTGCCGAGCACGTCGAACCTGGCTCCGCGGTCGTCGGAGCGCGGACCGGCGTGCAGGACGGTGCAGGCCAGCAGGAGGGCGAGACCCCCGACGGGCAGGTTGATCCAGAAGACCAGCCGCCACGACCCGGTGTCGGTCAGCCAGCCGCCGAGCAGCGGCCCGACGACGGTGGCCACGGCGAACACGGCTCCCAGCGGGCCGAGCACCGCGGCCCGGTCGCGGGCCGGGACGACGTCGGCGACGAGGACCTGCGGGAGCACCAGCATCCCCGCGCCGCCGACCCCCTGCAGCGCCCGGGACATCGCGAGGAGCTCGACGTTCGGCGCCGCCGCGCACGCGGTGGACGCCGCGACGAACAGGACGACGCTGACGCGCAGCAACCGGACGGCGCCGTAGCGGTCGCCCAGCGAGCCGACGACGGGCATCGCCACCGACATCGCCAGCAGGTACGCGGTCAGCACCCAGGCCGAGCGGTCGACGGCGTCGAAGTCCTCGACGATCGTCGGCAGCGCCGTCGCGACGATCGTCTGGTCCAGCGCCCCGAGGGCCGTGGTGAGGACCAGGCACACCATCAGCGGGCGGAGCCGGACCGGTGCAGCGGGGCGATCGTGGACAGGGTCGGGATCGAGCACGCGTGCCTCCGTCGTTCGACGGGGCGTTCGGCGCGCTCGGGCCGCACGACCCGGCGACGGGCCGGGCGACCCCGACCCCACCGTCCGTCCCATCGTGGCCGACCGGAGACGCCCGCGGCAGCGACGCGGTCATCGCGGTCCCCGATGCGGGGTATACCGACTGACGATTTCCGGGACGGGGGTCGGCTCCCGGAGACTCGGCGGGAGCAGAGGCCACCCTGACGACGAGGTCCCGGGAGTTCGACGTGCACGAGCAGCAGCAGTCCCACCGACCCAGGTTCCGCCGGTGAGCCCGGCGACGACGGTGCAGCACGACGCCACGCCGCCGACGCAGCCGCCTGCACCGAGCCGGCGCCCGCCCGTCGACCGGCGTCGGCGTGCCGCTTCGCGCGTCGCGGCCTGGTGGTGGTCGCTGCCGGCGCTCGCGCTGATCGCCGCGGTGCACTACGCGACGACCATCGCCGGGTCCGCCTACGCCTTCACCGACTTCAACGGCTTCCGGTCCCCTGAGTTCGTCGGGCTGGCCAACTTCCAGGAGATCTTCACCGGTGAGGCCCCGCTGCGGGCGCTGGTGAACACGGTCGTCATCGCCGTCGCCTTCCTGATCCTCACCAACGTGCTGGGCATGGCCTTCGCGGTGGCTCTGAACAGGCAGCTGAAGAGCAGGTACGTGCTGCGCACGGTGCTCTTCGCCCCCGTCGTCCTCAGCCCGCTGGCCGTCTCCTACGTCTGGAAGTTCCTGTTCCAGCAGAACGGGCCCATCAACCAGGTCCTCGGGGCCGTGGGCCTGGAGTCGTTGCAGCGCACCTGGCTCGGTGACCCGGCCACCGTGGTGCCCGCCATCATCACGGTGATGGTCTGGCAGCACATCGGCCTCACCATGGTCATCTACCTCGCAGGGCTCGCCGGGGTGCCCGCCGAGAACGAGGAGGCCGCCGCGATGGACGGGGCCGGCGCCTGGGCGCGCTTCCGGCACGTCGTCCTGCCGGCGCTGCGACCCACGATCCTCGTGGCCAGCACGATGATCCTGGTCCAGGGGCTGCGCGTCTTCGACCAGGTGCAGGCCCTCACCGGCGGCGGCCCGTTCGGCGCCTCGGACACCCTGGCCACGAGCGTCTACAAGGAGACCTTCGTCGACGGCCGGTTCGGGTACGGCTCGGCGCTGGCCCTCGTCATGACCGGGATCGTGCTGCTGTGCGCCCTCGTCCAGATGCTCCTGCTCCGCGAACGCAAGGAGAAGTGACCCCGTGTTCCGCTACACGCGCCGCACCGCCGTCCGCGAGGTCCTCGTCGTCCTCGCCGCGCTGCTCGTCTTCTCGCCCCTGCTGATCCTGCTCAACGTCTCGCTGAAGACGACGGAGAACTCCGTGAGCACGTCGGCGTTCTCGCCGGCCGACCCGATCACGCTGGACGGGTTCCGCCAGGCGCTCGGGGGAGAGGGCCAGAACAGCCTGCTCACGGGGGCGGTGAACAGCGCGATCATCACCGGTTGCAGCGTCCTGGTGCTGATCGCCCTGGGGTCCATCACGGCTTTCACACTGACCCGCATCACCAGCGGGTGGAGCCGGGCCGCCTTCGCCAGCTTCCTCGTCGCCATCGTGCTGCCGGCGCAGCTCGGGCAGGTCCCGCTCTACAGCGCCATGCGTCACCTCGACCTCCTGGGGACCCGGACGGGGATGATCCTGGCGTACTCGGGCATGCTGATGCCGTTGGCGGTGTTCCTGTACTCCGGGTTCACCCGGTCGCTGCCCCTGGAGTACGAGGAGGCCGCCCAGATGGAGGGGGCGAGCCGCTTCGCGATCTTCCGCCGCATCGTCTTCCCGCTGCTGTCGCCGGCGACCGGAACGGTCGCCATCCTCGCCGGGCTCATCATCTGGAACGACTTCTTCACGTCGCTGGTCTTCCTCAACGGCTCGGACGCCGTCACCCTGCCGGTGGTCGTGTACAGCTTCGTCGGCACCCTGGTGTCGCGGTGGAACGTGGTGTTCGCCGCCGTGCTGCTGTCGATGATCCCCGTGCTCGTCCTGTACCTGCTGGCGCAGAAGAAGTTCATCCAGGGCTTCGCGGGCGGGGTCAAGGGGTGAGCACCCCGGTGCGGCTGACGGAAGTGGAGCTCAGCACGCCGTCGCCGCGGGCGGACGCCGCGGAACTGGCCGATCTGGGGTTCCTGCCGTCCCCCGACCGCGTGACGGGCGGCGGGGGGGGGGGGGGGGGGGGGGGGGCGGGGGGGGGGGGGGGGGGGGGGGGGGGGGGGGGGGGGGGGGGGGGGGGGGGGGGGGGGGGGGGGGGGGGGGGGGGGGGG
>NZ_JBKBCT010000005.1:0-90164 GCF_050871525.1 Kineococcus auxinigenes
TGGTCGTGCGGTTCCGCGGAACCGCACGACCAGGGGCCCGGTGGTGAGGGATCAGCCTCGTCGTGAACGGCCGGTCACAGGCCGAGCCGGTGCTTGGCGTACCAGCCGTTGAGCATCACGCTCGACGCCGGGTTCGGGGTCTGCTCACTCTCGAAGACGACCCAGCCGTCGTACCCGGCGTCGCGCGCGGCGTCCAGGACCGCGGGGGCGTCCACCAGGCCGTCACGCGTGCCCACCTCGAAGAACCACCGCTCCACCTCGCGGTCACCACCCGCAGTGAGGAAGGCGTGCTCGGCGTGCGGGCGCAGCCGCTCACCGGCGGTGTCCACGAAGCGCGTGTCCTTGAGCTGGAGGTGGTCGACCCGCGTCACGTGCCGCCGCACCACCGCCACCGGGTCCAGCCCGGCCAGGGTGAGTTCCCCGGTGTCGACGGTCAGGCCGACGTGGTCGGGATCGGTGGCCCGCATCAGCTGGGCCAGCACCTCGTCGTCCGCAGCAGCGGACAGGACGTCGGCGTGCAGCGAGACACGGACCCCGTGCTCGGCGGTCATCGCACCGAGGGCGTTGAAGCAGTCCGCGGCCGTCTCCGCGGTGGAGGACTCCACGGCGCCGACCTGCCACGCCGGAGGCAGGGCGCGCACGACCAGCCGCGAACCACCCAGTTCGGCCAGTGCGGCGGCGAAGGGCCGGGCCCACTCCACGATGGCCGCGTGCTGCTCGCGATCGAGCACCGAACGGCCGTGGGAGAGCTCCTCGTCGACGGGGTCGCCCGGGTCGACCGCCCAGCTGCTCACCGCGGTGAGGCCGACGTCGGTGAGCAGCTTGCCGAACGCTGCGAGGGACCCGTAGGTGTTCTCGATCGAGGAGGGGCGGCCCAGCGGGTCCCACCTCCCCGTCCCCCCGCGCAGCTCCACGCCGGTGAAACCGGCGGCGACGACCGTCTTGAAGGCGCGCAGGTGGGCGTCGGGCCGGCAGAAGTCGTCGAAGTTCGGCTTCCACTGGTTGACCGCGTACGAACGGCGGATGCTCACGACGCCACCTTCCCGAGGACCTGCTGGGCGTACCACATGGACAGCGCGGTGCTCTCAGCGTAGTCACCGCCGATGTTGGCCTTGTCGTGCTCCACGGTGACCCAGCCCGAGTACCCGTGGGCGTCCATCGCCCGAACCAGCCGCTGGAAGTCGACCAGTCCGCCCTCGGTGCCCATCTCGTAGAACCAGCGGTCGGTCTGCGGGGCCATCAGCTCGGCGTCGGGGCGGTGCTGGTAGGCACCCGTCGTGTCCTGCTGCCGGGTGTCCTTGAAGTGGAAACCGCTGACGCGGTCGTGCAGCCGCTCGTACAGGTCGACCGGGTCGACCCCGGCGATGCAGTGCTGGGCGGTGTCGCAGAAGAAGCTGACGTAGCGCGGGTCGGTCAGCTCGTAGAACCTGACGATGTCCTCGAACGTGCGGATCGCGCAGAAGAACTCGTGGTGCCCGGTCGTCCTGACGCCGAACTCGGTGAGGGACATCTCGCCCACCCGCGTCCAGCACTCCGCGGCAGCCGCGATCTTGTCGTCGGTGACGGGAGCGGTCGAGGTGTAGAGGCTCGCAGGCATGACGATGAGGTTCTCGATGTCGAGGTCGGACCACATGCCGAGCATCCGGCGCGTGCTCTCGACGATCTCGTCGTGCGTCTCACGGACGTGCGCGTCGGCGACGCGGGGGTCGTACATGATGCCGCGGAACAGGTTCACGATCTTGGCGATGCCGTGGTCCTGGAGGTACTCCTGGTACTTGGCGATCGAGCCGAACATCCCCGTCAGGCCGTAGACCTGGAAGTCGAACATGTCCAGGCCCTCGAAACCGACCGCGGCGATCTGCTTGACGAAGTCGTCCATCAGCCGCCGGTTGGCGTACTGCGTCTGCGGTCCGCGCGGGGTGTCCACGCGCCAGTGGTCCATGTAGGCCCAGCGGTAGGTCACGAGCCGTCCTTCCGGTCGAGGGTTGCGTGCGCGAGGGTCTTCGCGACGTGCCGGGCGCCACCGACGGCCAGGGCCACGGTGGTGAGGGTGGGGTTGCAGGCGGTCTCGGTCGGGATGAGGCCGTTGCCGGCGACGAAGAGGCCGGGGACGCCCCAGACCTCGCCGTTGACGTCGCACACCGAGGTGCCGTCGTCGCTGCGGCCCATCCGGGTCGTGCCCTGGTAGTGCAGGGAGCTCCCGGCGGGCAGCTCGATCGGCTCGTCGTCGATGAGCCGCCCCAGGGCGTGGGCCGCCGTCGTGATGGCCGACCTGGCGGCGGCCAACCGCTCGGCGTCCACGTCGGTCAGCTCGTAGTGGACACGGGGCGCGGGCATCCCGTAGTCGTCGGTCGCGGTCTCGTCGAACTCGACGCGGTCCTGCGCCCGGACGTCCTTGGCCACGAACCAGCCCAGTCCGACGTAGGCGCCCGGGCGGTCGGCAGGCAGGTCGGGCCGGGGCACCGGTGAGGCGTCCATCTGCATGACCTGCCCGTGGAAGGGGTGCCGGTCGTCGTCGAAGGGGACCCAGCTGACGCCGCTGCTGCCGTCGATCGCGGTGCGCGCCGCCGTGGACGCGTCCCCGTGGTCCTCCGCACCGTCACCGGCGAGCACCTCGTTCGGCAGCCGCACGGCCAGCAGGACCTGCGGCTGGTCGTTGAGGTAGCGGCCCAGGGCCGGGGGGCGCACGCCCGAGGCGAAGAGCAGCTGGGGGGTGCGCAGGGCGTCGGCGGCCACCACGACGGTCCGGGCGGCGACCTCGGCCGTCGTCCCGTCCCGGCGGTCGCGCACGGCGATGCCGCGCACCGCGCCGTTCCCCTCCCGCAGCACGCGCTCCACCAGCGTCTCCGGGTGCAGGGCGACCCCGCGCTCCAGCACGTCGCCGAGGACGACGGAGGGACCGGACCAGTGGGCCCGTCCCGCGTCGTCGCGCCGCACGGCCAGGGGCATCGGCTGCACCCGGCGGTCGGCCGGGCGGTCGGCGTCGAGCGCAGCGCCCAGCAGCCGCCGGACCTCCCCGGCCAGCGGGGCGTCGGCCAGCGCCTGCGCGCTGACGCCGAGGAGGCGTTCGGCCTCGTCCAGCAGGTCGTCGAGGTCCTCGACGAAACCGATGCGCTCGGTCCCTCCGGGCCGCGGGCAGGCGCACGTCCAGTGCGCTCCCATGCCCCCGACGTTGCTCGACATGGCACCCACGGGCAGACCCGTGCCGCCGGCCGCGAAACCGTCGCCGAGCAGGAACGTGCCGGGGCGGCCACGTCGGCCGTCGACGGTCGCGGGCGGCTGCTCGCCGTCCGCCTCGGCCGCTGGCCCCTCGGAGGCCCGCTGAGCCCGCCGGCGGGCCTGCGGGTCGGCGATGTTCTTCACGTGGTCGCCCGGCGGGGCGGACAGCACGGGCCCGACCTCGAACACCGCGACGCGCAGGTCGGGGGCGTTCTCGTGCAGGGTCCTGGCCCACGCGGCGCCGGCCGGTCCGCTGCCGACGACCGCGACGTCCACCTCGCCCGGGTAGCGGCCCGTCATCGCTGTACCTTCATCTCGTGAGCGTGCTGGTCCGCGGCGGACCGGGCGACGGTGAGCAGGTGCGCACCGCCCGGCACGGTCCAGCGCCCGGCCGGGGTGTCCCACCGGCGGAACGCCGCGCGGGTCAGCCTGATCGTGGCGCCGACCTTCGAGCCGGCGGGAGCCTCGACGCGTGCGAAACCCACCAGCCGGGAGCGGGTCTCCCCCGGGGCGCGGCCGTAGACCTGCACCACGTCGCCCCCGGCGCGCTCGCCCGTGTTCTCGACCTCGACGTGCACCAGGACGTCGTCACCGTCCGGTTCCGCCTGCGCCGTCCGCACCCGCCAGGTCGTGTACCCCAGGCCGTGCCCGAAGGGGTAGGCGGGAACCGGGCCGCCGGCCTGGAAGTGCGCCGGGCCCGCGGGTTCGATCCTGCGGTAGTCCAGGACCAGGTCGTCGTCGAGCTCCACCCCGTACCCGGGGTAGTCGGCGTCGGAGCGGGCGAAGGTCAGCGGCAGGCGCCCGCCGGGTTCGCGGACGCCGCTCAAGACCTCGGCCAGGGCGGGACCGAACTGCTCACCGGCGTACCAGGGGACGAGCACGGCCGCGACGTCGCCGGCCCAGGAGGTGTCGACCTGGTGGCCGGCGTCGAGCACCACGACGGTGCGCGGGTTGGCGGCCGCGACGGCGCGCAGGAGCTGCAGCTGCTCGGCCGGCAGTTCCGTCGTGGTGCGGTCGGCGCTCTCGCGGGAGGCGTTGCGGTCGTCGCCCAGCACGAGCACCACGTCGTCGGCGCGCGCGGCCAGGGCCACGGCCTGGTCCAGCAGTTCCGCCGGCGCCGGGGCCCGGTACCCGAGCGTCACCGACTGGACCCGCCCGGGCACGAGGTCGAACTCGCCGACGACGCGGACGCGCTGCCCCGCCTCCAGGTGGACCTCGGTCGCCACGGTGTCGGCGCGGGCGACGACCCCCATGACGTCGGCCGGGTCCGGTGCCGGCCACGTGGACCGCTGCTCGCCGTCGACGAGCAGGGTGGCGTCGCCGGTGCCGCCGAGGAGCAGCTCGTGGGTGCCGCCGACCTCGGCGGTGAAGTCGGTGCTGAGCCGGACGCGGCCACCGACCCCCGGGCCGCCGATGCCGGGGATCTCACCGAACCAGACGAAGGTCGAGGTGGGGCGCACCTGCGTGGCTCCCGGCTCGCTCGTCCCGGGCGCGAAGCCCTCGAGCACCACCTCGCCGAAGGGCTGCAGCCCGGAGGGCGCGCAGCCCGGCGCGACGAGCACCTCGGCGCCGGGGAACGCGGCCACCAGGGCCTCGGCCGGGGTCGTGGGCCGGGTCCGCGGGGTCACCTTGGCGAAGGTGCCGCCCTGCAGGCAGGGCACCACGGCGTTGGGTCCCAGGACCGCCAGCGTGCGCCCCGGCGCGGTCCGCAGCGGCAGGACGCCGCCGTCGTCGTGCAGCAGGACGGTGCCGGCCGCGGCGGCCGTGCGCAGCAGGTCGACCTGCTCCGCGGCGCCGAGCGCCGACGTCGGGGGAGCGGTGGACCCCTCGCGCCGCCCGACACGCTCGGCCAGCCGCACGATCCGCTGGGCCGCGTCGGTGAGGCGGGAGTCCTCCACGTCACCGGCGCGGACGGCCTCGGCCAGCGCGGGGCCGAAGAACCGCGGGCCGCCCGGCATCTCCAGGTCCAGGCCGGCGCGGGCCGACGCGACGGTGTCGCGGGTGGCGAACCAGTCCGAGACGGTGACGCCGTCGAAGCCCCACTCCTCCTTCAGGACGCGCAACAGCGCCGCGTTCTCGCAGCAGTGCTCGCCCCGGACCCGGTTGTAGGCGGTGAGGACGCTCCACGCCCCCGCCTCGACGGCGGCCTCGAAGGGAGCCAGGTACACCTCACGCAGGTCGGCCTCGTCGACCGAGACGTCCATGGCCTGCCGGCGGGTCTCGGTGTCGTTGGCGACCAGGTGCTTGGCGCAGGCCCCGACGCCCTGCTCCTGCAGCCCGCGGATCCAGGCGGCACCGAGGACGCCGGTGAGGTGGGGGTCCTCGGAGAACATCTCGAAGCTGCGCCCCGAGAACGGTGTGCGCGGCAGGTTGAGGTTCGGGCCGAGCACGACGTCGACGCCCTCGCGGCGGGCCTCGGCACCGAGCAGACCACCCACGCGGTGCACGAGGTCGGGGTCCCAGCTGGCCGCGAGCGAGGTGCCGGACGGCAGCAGGGTGGCGGTGTCGCGCTCGTCCATGGTGCGGCTGACGAGGCCGAGCGGGCCGTCCAGGAACGTCAGCTCCGGGACCCCGGCCTCGGGCAGACCGTGCGCGGTCCAGCCGTTGACCCCCGCCGTGGCGGCGGCGCGGGTCTCGACGTCGAGGTCGCCGACCGTCACTTGCTGGTCCGGAAGTTCGGCATGACGCGTTCGGCGAAGAGGCGCAGGGACTGGTCGGTGGCGCGGCGGCGCTCAGGGGTCAGCGGTCCGCCCATGAACCCGCCGAGGAGGTTGCCCACGCCGAGGTCGGCGTACTCCTTCAGCTTGGCCGTCACCGTCTCGGGGGAGCCGTACAGGCACCAGACGCGCTTCCACTCCGGCGTCGTCCCGTCGGTCGGCTCCTTGAGGTCGACGCCGCTGATGGCCTCGGCCTTCTTGTTCGCCACGTGCTCGCGCTCGACGGTGCGCTGGTACTGCTCCAGCAGCACGTCGAGCTCGGCCTCCGCCTGCTCGTCGGTCTCAGCCAGGTGCACGTACTGGTAGCTGTGGGTGGTCCAGTCCAGGGCGTGGTCGAGGACGGCCCGCGGGTGGCCCTGGGCCTCCAGCGCGGTGCGGTAGCGGCGGTAGGACTCCGCGAACACCTCGAAGGGGTTCTCCGGGCTCATCTGCGGCGGCAGGAAGTTCAGGATGAACGCCGGCTGCCCGAGCCGTGCGGCGCGCTCTGTGCTGGAGGGGCGGGCCGCCACGGGCATCATCGTCGGCACCCGGCCGCCGTAGGGGGTGGGGCTGATCCGGCTGACGACCGCACCCGAGTAGTGCGAGTTCGCGAACTGGACCGGCTCGTCGTCGGGCTTCTTGGCGAACAGCTGCCCGACGATCTCGAGGTTCTCCTGGGACAGGCGCGAGGTGTCCTGGAAGTTCACGCCGAAGCCGATCGACTCCTCCGGCGTGGTGCCCGAGCCCACCCCGACGAGGAGCTTGCCGTCGGTGAGCTGGTCGAGCAGCGCCAGCCGCTCGGCGAAGCGCACGGGGTGGTGCAGGGGAACGGTCTGGACGGAGAACCCGTACCAGAGCTCGGGGTGCCGGGCGGCGAGGTAGGCCGCGAAGATGAACGGGTCGCTGGCCTGGGGGGCGTAACCGGTGAAGTGGTGGTCCGGCTGGAAGACGGCGTCGAAACCCAGGGAGGCGCCCAGGTCGACGTGCTCGACGAGGGCGTCCATCACCGCCCGGTCCTCGGAGGGCGCGGTGGAACGGGTGGTCAGGAACAGCGAGAAGTGCATCGTGGCCTCCGGGTGGTCGTCAGATCGGGGTCGGCGCGCCGTAAGCGCCGCGGGAGAAGGCGAGGGACTGCGCGACGTCGGGGTTCGCGCCGAGGGCGAGGACGCGCGCCAGGACGATGTCGTGGTCGCCGGCGGGCACGACGTCGTGGACCTCGCAGTCCACCCAGGCGGCTGCGCCCGGGACCACGTGGCCACCGGTGTCGGTGCGGTGCCAGCCGAACCGCTCGAAGCGGTCGGGCTCCTTGCGGGCGAAGGCGCGGCAGACCTCGAGCTGGTCCTGACCCAGCACGCTCGCGGTGAACCGGCCGTGGGCGCGCACCAGGGGCCAGGTCGTCGAGGCGCGGTCGGGCATGAAGCAGACGAGCGGGGGGGCCAGGGAGACCGACCCGAAGGTCCCCACCACCATGGCCGCCGCGGGCTGCTCGGCGCCTCGATCGGTGGGGCCCGAGGTGATCAGCGTGACGCCGGTGGGGACGTGCCCGAGGACGGTTCGGTAGCTGCGCGGGTCGTGGACGTCGACCGGGCACAGCGGGGGTGCGGTCGTGGGCTCGAGCATCGCGGTGGCCTTCCGGTGAGTGGCGGCGGTGCCAGGACCGAGCGGGAATGGAATCAGAATCCGCGTTCTGAACCCTAGGTCGGTGGACTCTCCTCGTCAACCACCCGCCGGGCTCGGTCGCTGGGCTAGGTTCGGTCTTCGTGCCGGAACGCAACCCCACGCTCCCCGCCCCGTCCCGCCCCGGGGGCGAGACCCCCGCGGTCCGGGAACCCCTGCAGGCGCGCAGCAAGGAGTCCTTCGCGCGGGTCCAGGACGCGGCCCTCTCGCTCCTGCGGGAACGGGGCGACGACTCCTTCACGCTGGCCGAGGTCAGCGAGCGCTCCGGGGTCTCCACCGGCAGCATCTACGGCCGGGTGCGGGGCAAGGACGCGCTCCTGAGGCTGGTGCACGAGCGTGAGCTCGACCGGATCGACGCGCTCACCCTCGCGGCGCTGGGTGTCGCCGCCGGACAGCACCCCGGCCTCACGGAGAGCGTCAGGGACCTCGTCGCGGCGCTCGCCCGCGTGCTGCAGACGGAGGCCGGCGTCCTGCGGCCGTTCATGCTGCGGGCGGTGCACGACCCCGAGGTGGCTCGGGTCGGCCGGCAGTACTCCGATCGCGCGACCGCGGCCTTCTGCGAGGGCCTGCTGCGGCACCGCGCGGAGATCCGGCGCGACGACCCCGAGGCGGCGGTGCTCTGGTGCCACACCGTCGTCTACGGCGTGATCGCCCGCCGGCTGGGCCTGGGGAGCACGGCCGAGGGCGCCGACGGGCCCGAGGTCGACGTCATGGTGGAGCGCCTGGCCTCGATGGTCTCCTCCTTCCTGCTCACCCCCGACCGGACCTGACCGCCCGCGCCGGCGCGGGCAGGGGCGGGAGCGGCGGGCGGCGGCATCGACGCCGCTGATGACCGCGATGTCGGATGGCGATTTCCGCTCCCGGCCCCCGCTGGCCCACAGTGTCGGCAGACACCTGCGCGAAGGAGCGGAGAGCATGACCCACCCAACGGTGCGGAGCGTCACCGCACCGCCGCCCCCCGTCCTCCACGAGCGCCTGCAGCGGCGCGAGAAGTTGGCCTACGGGGCCGGTGACCTCGCCTCGAACCTGTCGTGGAACTTCGTGGGCTCGTTCCTGCTCTTCTACTACACCGACGTCGCCGGGGTCCCGATCGCCCTGCTGGGCACGCTGTTCCTCGTCGCGCGCCTGCTGGACGCGGTGATCGACCCGTTCATCGGCGTGCTCGTCGACCGGACCGGCTCGCGGTTCGGAAAGGCCCGGCCCTACCTGCTGTTCGCGGCCGTCCCCTTCGGCGTCCTGGGGGTCCTCACCTTCACCGTCCCCGACGTGGGGGACACCGGCAAGCTCGTCTACGCCTTCGTCACGTACCTGACGCTGGGGATCCTGTTCTCGATGGTGAACGTCCCCTACAGCGCGCTGATGCCGATGATGACGCGCGACCGCGACGAGCGCATGCAGCTGGGGGCGCTGCGCAGCATCGGGTCCTCGATCGGGACCATCGTCGTCACCGCGGCCACCACCCCGCTGGTCGCCGCGCTCGGCGGCGGGCAGAACGGCTGGACGGTGGTGACCGTCCTGTACAGCGCGCTCAGCGTCGCGTTCTTCGCCTGGACCTTCGCGGGCTGCCGCGAACGCCACGCGCGCCCGGCCGACCCGGTCACCACCGACCTGCGAGCCACCCTGCGCAGCCTGCCGGGCAACCGCGCCTGGGTGGTCACGTCCGTCTACGGCGTGCTGAACTTCGTCCGGCTCGGCCTCGTCCTCGCCGTCACGATCTACTACGCCCTCGTCGTCCTCCAGCGGCCCGCCGCCATCTCCATCCTGCTGCCCATCGTCTCGGCGGCGATGCTCGCCGGCGGCCTGATCGCCCCGCGCTACTACCGGCGCCTCGGCATCCGCCGCGGCAACCTGCTCGCCCTCGGCGTCGGTGGGGCCGGGTGGGCCGCGCTGGGAGCGGTGGACCACCGCTTCGGGGTCTTCGTCGTGGTCTACGCCGTGGCGAGCCTGGCCATCGGCGTGTCCATGACCTCGATGTTCACCATGGTCGCCGAGTCCGTCGAGCACCAGGAGGCGCGGACCGGCCAGCGCGACGAGGGACTGCTGTCGGCAGGGGTGAGCTTCGCGATCAAGGTCGGCTCGGCCCTGGGCGCAGCCGCCGTCGCCTACGGGCTGGCGTGGTCCGGGTACGACCCGGCCGTGCCGGGATCAGCCGCCGGCGCCATCAGCACCATGTACCTGGTCGTGCCCGTCGTCCTCATCGCCGCGCAGGCCGTCGTCGTCCTCTTCTGGACCGACGCCACCCCAGCCGTCACCGACCCGTCCACGGAGGACGTCCGATGAACCACCGCATCACCCGCGGGGTGAGCCTGTACAGCTTCCAGGAGGAGTTCTTCCTGCGCACCATGACCGTCCGCGACGCGGTCGAGGTAGCGGCCCGGATCGGGGCGGTGAACATCGAGATCATCCCCGAGCAGTCGATCCCCGGGTTCCCGCACGTCAGCGACGCGTGGATCGAGCAGTGGCACGCGACGATGGCGGAGTTCGGCACCCGGCCCCTGGCCTACGACTTCTTCCTCGACACGCTGCGCCACCCCGGGCGGCGGCTCAGCCACGAGGAGCAGGTGGCCTCGGTGCGGCGCGACATCGACCTCGCCGTGCGGCTGGGAACGACGAAGCTGCGCGCGATCATCAGCACGCCGGCGGAGGTCCTGCGCGACGCGGCTCCCCACGCCGAGGACGCCGGCGTCCAGCTCCTCCTGGAGGTGCACGCGCCCTTCCACTACCGGCACCCCTGGGTGCTGCGGCACCTGGAGGTGATGGACCGGCTCGACAGCCCCGCGCTGGGGTTCATGCCGGACCTGGGCTGCTTCGTGGAGCGGTTCCCCCGGGTCGCCTCCGAGCGGGCGCTGCGCGAAGGCGCCCGCAAGGACCTCGTCGACCTCGTCGTCGGCACCTACGACGACCACGGCGACACGCACGGGCTGATGGACACGGTGAACTACATGGGCGGGGGGCCGGTCGAGATCGGCCTGGCCCGGCAGGCGACCCACTACACCTGGCGCGATCCGCGGATGCTGCTCGAGCAGATGCACCGGACGCACCACGTCCAGGCGAAGTTCTACGAGATGACCGACGAGGGGACGGAGTACTCCATCCCCTACGACCGCATCGTCGACGTCCTCGTCGAGGGCGGTTACCAGGGCTGCCTGTCCAGCGAGTACGAGGGCAACCGGCACATCCAGGACGCGTACCCGGTGGACTCGGTCGAGCAGGTCACCCGGCACCACGCGATGCTCCAGCGCCTCCTGGCCCGGCACGAGAACTGAGGAGGCGACGTGTTCGAGAAGTACGTCATCGTCCGCGACACCCTGCGCAACGTCGTGGAGGGCGGCCGCACCACCGGCTACGAGGTCGGGGTCCGCATGCCCTACTACCGCGGCCTCGGCCTGTCCATGGTCGAGGACGTCAGCGTCACGGTCGACGGCCTGCGAGCGGCGCCTGAGCGGACGACGTTCACGGTGCACGGCAACAGCTACCCGCTCACCGAGCTGGGTGAGGTCGTCGACGACCGCTGGGAGCTCGGTGAGGTCGCGACCGTCCGCGTCGCCCACCCCGGCGGGCTCGCGCCGGGCGTGCACGACGTCGAGGTCAGCCAGCGGCTGCGCATCTCCTACATGCCGGTCCCCGGCGGCGGCCGGGCCCGCGCCGAGGTGGAGCTCTCCGCCTGAGCGCCCCGGCGACGCTCTCCGGGGCGTGGCCGCGGCGGGGCATCGACGCGGCGGATCGCCGGTATCGCGAATTCCCCGCTTCCGCCCGGCTCGTCGCGGCGGCATCGTTGACCACAGCACAGCGCAGTGCTCGCCACGGGCGGACCGCGCTGGATCCACCCACTGCACCCGAAGGGACCCCGGCATGTCCTCGCCCTACCTCTCCCACCTGGCCCACCTGGAGATCTCCTCCCCGGACGTGGAGGCATCCGCCCGGTTCTACGAGGAGCAGTTCGGCCTGCGCGTCGTGGAGCGCGACGAGCACGGTTCGGTCTACCTGCGCTGCTGGGGGGACTACTACCACTACAGCCTCATCGTCAGCCCCGGTGAGGTGCCGGCCCTGGTGAACATGGCCTGGCGCACCAACGACGAGGCGTCCATCGACACCATCGCCGAGCGCGCCGCCGCTGCCGGTGCCCAGGTGGTGCAGCACGAGAAGCGCCAGGGCCACGGTCGATCGGTGCAGTTCACCGGCCCGTGGGGGCACAGCACCGAGTTCTACTTCGACCAGCCCCGCTTCATCGCCACTCCCGAGCGTGCGTCGATCTTCCCCGACCGGCCGGAGAAGCGGTCCCAGCACGCCGCCGCCCCGCGGTTCCTCGACCACGTCACGGTCGCCACGCCCGACGTGGTGGCGTTCTGCGAGTGGTACCGCGACGTCCTCGGTTTCCGCATCATGGCCTACACGGAACTGGACCACGCCCCCGTCACCGTGTTCGGCGTCCTGACGACCAACGAGAAGTCCCACGACCTCGGCGTCGTCAAGGACTCCTCCACGATCCCCGGCCGCGTCAACCACATCGCCTACTGGGTGGACGCCCACGAGCAGCTCCTGCTGGCCGCCGACGTGCTCATGGAGCACGGCACCGACATCGAGTACGGGCCCTCCATCCACGGCGTGGGTGAGCAGACGTTTCTGTACTTCCGCGAGCCCTCGGGTCTGAGGGTCGAGCTCAACACCGGTGGCTACCGCAACTACGTGCCGGACTGGCAGCCCAACACCTGGAAGCCCTCGACCGGCTCGAACAGCATCTACCGCAACGGGGCGATGCCGATGTCCATGACCGAGTCCTTCCCGCCGGACCCCGGCAAGCCGTCGGCGACGGAGGAGGGGATCCTCCCCGGGACCGAGGAGCAGCTGAACCCCTACGCGAAGATGGGCCAGGGCTGAGCGGTGTTCGCCTACTTCCCGGGCAACTACGTCTGGAACCTGTCGGTCAACCTCGCCATGGAGATGGGGGCGCGGC
Source organism: Kineococcus auxinigenes (assembly GCF_050871525.1). Taxonomy (NCBI): domain Bacteria; kingdom Bacillati; phylum Actinomycetota; class Actinomycetes; order Kineosporiales; family Kineosporiaceae; genus Kineococcus; species Kineococcus auxinigenes. The sequence goes on from NZ_JBKBCT010000005.1 coordinate 12,547, forward strand.
TCGGCGAGGTGGACGCCATCTGCCGGCCCCTGCTGGAAGCCGCCCAGCGGGGTGAGGACGCCGGCACACCGGAGTTCATGGCGGGCTGGGAACGCCAGGGCGACGTCCTTCGTGAACTCGCCGCCGAGGACGAGGCGGCCGGGCGGGCGCTGTCGGCCGGGGAGAAGCTGGGACGAGCCGCGACGTACTTCCTCATCGGGGAGCGGATGCAGGCGGCCGGGTACGCGCCGCGGGTGGCGCTGTACGAGAAGTTCCTCACCACCTTCGCCCGCGGGGTGGAACTGGCCGGCGAGAACGCCGAGCGGATCGAGATCCCCTACGCCGGGACCGTGCTGTCGGGGATCCTCGTCCGCGCCCTGGGCCCGGACGGCCGGGTCCTGGACGGGCCCGCGCCGATCCTGGTGCAGGTCAACGGCCTGGACTCCACGAAGGAGATGCTCTACCGCACCGGCCCGGCGGCCAAGCTCAGCCGTCGCGGGGTGGCGTCCCTCCTGCTGGACCAGCCCGGGACGGGCGAGGCCCTGCGACTGCACGACCTGCCCGCGGTCCCGGAGTCGGAGCAGTGGGCCTCGGTCGTCCTCGAGCACCTGGCTGCCCGGCCCGACGTCGACGAGCAGCGCATCGGCCTGCTGGGGGTCTCCCTCGGCGGGTACTACGCGCCGCGTGCGGTCGCGATGGAACCGCGGTTCGCCCTCGGGGTCGCCTGGGGAGCCAACCACGACTGGCGGGCCGTGCAACAGGCCCGCCGGGCCCGGGAGGGCGAACGCCCGGTGCCGCACTACTGGGACCACGTGCAGTGGGTCTTCGGCACGAAGGATCTCGACGCCTTCTTCGAGGTCGCCGAGCGGATGCACCTGGACGGGGTCGTGGAACGCATCCGCGTCCCGTTCCTCGTCACCCACGGCGAGCACGACCGGCAGATCCCGCTCTCCTACGCGCACCGCACGTACGAGCAGCTGGTGAACTCACCGGACCGCGAGCTGGTCGTCTTCACGGAGCGCACCGGTGGCACGGCGCACTCCAGCGTCGACAACGGGGCCGTGGCCACCGACCTCATCGCCGACTGGGTCGCCGAGAGGTTCGGCGGGCACCCCGGCGGGTGGTCGGCGTGATGGAGCAGGTCCGGTCGGTGCTGGACCGCACCGATCCGGCGGGGGAGATCGCCCGCGTCGTCGCGGACGTCTCCAACTGGGGCCGGTGGGGCGAGGACGACGTGCGCGGGACCCTGAACCACGTCACCGCCGCCGACCGGGCCCGCGCCGCCGGGCTGGTCAGGCGGGGGGCCACGTTCTCGCTGTCGCTGCCCTTCGACGCGAACGGCCCGCAGAAGGGCTGGCGGCGCCGGACGAACCCGGTGCACACCATGCTGGACACCGGGACCGACGCCGAGGCCGGGGTGCAGGGCTTCCCGCACGGCCTCGGCGGCGCGGACGACGTCATCGCCATGCCGTTGCAGTGCTCGACGCAGTGGGACGGCCTCGGCCACATCTTCGACCACGGCCGCGCCTGGAACGGTCGGCGCGCCGGGCAGGTCGTCACCTCCGACGGCGACCTCGTCACCGGCATCGAGACCGTCGCCGACCAGTTCGTCGGGCGCGGGGTCCTGCTCGACGTGGGCCGCGTCGTGGGGGCCCGGCTCGGGTACGACGACGGCCTGCCCGACGGCTTCGCCATCACCGTCGAGCACCTCGAGGCGACCATCGCCGAGCAGGGGGAGACGTCCGCGGTCGGGCGAGGGGACTTCCTGCTCGTGCGCACCGGGCAGCTGGCGCGCGCCAAGCGCGACGGCTGGGGCGAGTACGCCGGCGGGCCGGCACCGGGGCTGTCGTTCACGACCGCGCGCTGGCTGCACGAGCGCGAGATCGCCGCGTGCGCCACCGACACCTGGGGCTTCGAGGTGCGCCCCAACGAGTTCGACGTCGCCTTCCAGCCGTTGCACCAGGTCGTCATCCCCAACGTGGGCCTGTTCCTGGGGGAGATGTGGGACCTGGACGCCCTGGCCGCGGACGACGCGGCCGACGGCGTCCACGACTTCCTGCTCACCGCACCCCCGCTGCCCGTCACCGGTGCTGTCGGGTCGCCGGTGAACCCCGTCGCCGTCAAGTAGCACGTCAGCACACGGTCGCGGATCCGCGCACCGCAGGAGAGGGGGCAGGATGAGGTTCGCGCGCTACCGCACACCGGACGGTGCCACCACGACCGGTCTGGTCGTCGGGCCGGCCGGTCAGGAGCGGGTGCACGCGCTGCGCTCCGCCGTGGCGCTGGTCGAGCTCGCCGCGGCGGGTCCGGACGCGACCGGGGAGGCCGCACGCTGGGCGGCGACGTCGTCCCCGGCTGTCCCGGTGGGCGACGTCCACCTGCTGCCGCCGCTGGACCCGCCCTCCGTCCGGGACTTCGTGACCTTCGAGGAGCACGTCGAGGGGGTGCGCCGCAGCATCGACGGGGAGGGCGGCGTCGTGCCGGCCTGGTACGAGGCGCCCACGTTCTACTTCACCAACCCGCACAGCCTCGTCGGGGCGCACGACGACGTCGCGGTCCCACCGGGGTGCCGCGCCCTGGACTTCGAGCTGGAGGTGGCGGCCGTCGTGGGCCGGGGCGGATCGAACCTCCGGCCCGAGGACGCCGAGCGGGACGTCTTCGGCTACACCGTCTTCAACGACTGGTCGGCGCGCGATCTGCAGCGCCGCGAGATGGCCGTCAACCTCGGTCCCGCCAAGGGCAAGGACTTCGCCACGACGCTGGGACCGTGGGTCGTGACCCCGGACGAGCTCGAGGAGTTCCGCGACGCCGACGGCTACCTCGCCCTCGAGCTGCGCGCCTTCGTCGACGGGGACCTCGTGGGGCAGGACCTCGCCTCCAACGCCGGGTGGACCTTCGGGGAGATGATCGCGTACGCCTCTCGCGGGACCACGGTGCGGCCCGGCGACGTGCTCGGGTCGGGCACCTGCGGCAACGGCGGGTGCCTCGCGGAGCTGTGGGGGCGCCGGGGCCGCCAGGACCCGCCGCCCCTGGCCCCCGGTCAGGTCGTGCGCCTGGAGGTCCAGGGGATCGGTGCGGTGGCCAACCGCGTCGTCCCCGGCCCCGACCTCGCCGACCTGCCCACCGTCCCTCCCGCGCGGGTCCGCTCCCGCGCCCGAACCACCAGGAGCTCCTCGTGAACGTGGTCGTCAGCCGCTCAGGTGCCGCACTCACCGGCGCCGCCGACCTCACGTCCTTCGACGTGCGGGTCGACGGCGTCGACGAGGACGCGTTCACCGCCGTCCTGCAGCGCGAGCGCGTGGGCGCCTTCGTGCCCGGCCCCGCCTTCCCCGGCGGTCACGTCCACGTGCGCGTGGAGTGGCTGCGGGCAGCGGCGGGGGCGCACGACCTGCCTGCCGACTGGGCCGAGTCGTTCGCGGGGATGCTGGCCTACGCCGAGCGCAAGGGGTGGACGTCGCCGGACGGGGCGACCGTCCGCGGGCACGTCGTCACCGGCGCCGGGACGGGGGAGCGGTGAGACCGATCGGGCAGGACGCCGCGACGGCGCTCGACGGCGTCCTGCGGGACGGGATGACCATCGCCGTCGGGGGGTTCGGGCTGTGCGGTGTTCCCTTCGACCTCGTCGACGCGGTCCGCGACAGCGGGGTGCGCGACCTCACGATCGTCAGCAACAACCTGGGGGTCGACGGGGTCGGGCTGGGAGTCCTGCTGGAGAACGACCAGGTGAGCCGCGTGCTGGCCAGCTACGTCGGGGAGAACAAGCTCTTCGCGAAGCGGTACCTCGACGGCGACCTCGACGTCGAGTTCGTGCCCCAGGGGACGCTGGCGGAACGGCTCCGGGCCGGCGGTGCGGGCATCCCCGCCTTCTACACGCCCACCGGTTACGGGACGCCGGTCGCCGAGGGCAAGCCCACGGCGGAGTTCGACGGCCGGTGCTACGTCCAGGAGCGGGGCATCGTGGCCGACCTCGGCCTCGTCCACGCCCACACCGGTGACGCGGCGGGCAACCTGCGGTACCGCCTCTCCGCGCGCAACTTCAACCCGCTGGTCGCGACCGCGGCCAGGTGCACCGTCGCCAGCGTCGACGTCCTGGCCGACGCGCCGCTGCACCCCGACGACGTCCACACGCCCGGGATCTTCGTGGACGCGGTGGTGCGCACCACGCGGGACAAACCGATCGAGCAGCGGACCGTGCGGCCGCGCGGAGGGACGCAGACGTGAGCTGGACCCGTGAGGAGATGGCGGCCCGCGCCGCGGCAGAACTGCACGACGGCGACTACGTGAACCTCGGCATCGGCATCCCCACGCTCGTGGCCAACCACCTCCCGCCCGGCACGCGGGTGACCCTGCAGAGCGAGAACGGGCTGCTGGGCATGGGCCCGTTCCCCCTGGAGGGGGAGGAGGACGCCGACCTCGTCAACGCCGGCAAGCAGACCGTCACGCTGCTGCCGGGAGGCAGCTGCTTCGACTCCGCCACGTCCTTCGGCATGATCCGCGGCGGGCACGTGGCCATCGCGGTCCTCGGCGCCCTGCAGGTGTCCGCGACCGGTGACCTGGCCAACTGGCAGATCCCGGGGAAGATGGTCAAGGGCATGGGCGGGGCCATGGACCTCGTGGCCGGGACCCCGCGCGTCGTGGTCGTCATGGAGCACACGGCCCGGGACGGGCGGCCGAAGATCGTGGCCGAGTGCGACCTGCCGCTGACCGGCAAGGGCGTCGTGGACCGCGTCATCACCGACCTGGCCGTGTTCGACGTCACCCCCGGCGGCCTCGTCCTCGTCGACGTGGCGCCCGGCGTGGACCCGGAGGAGCTGCGGTCCCGCACCGGCGCCCCGTTCACCGTGGCGGTCGCCGCGTGACCGGCTCGCCCGCCGTCGTCGCCGGGTACGCGCGCACGCCGTTCGCGCGGTGGCTCGGTGCCCTCGGGACCGTCCCCGCCACCACCCTGGGCGCCGCGGCGATCACCGCTGCGCTGAGCCGGGCCGGCGTCGCCCCCGGTGACGTCGGAGCGGTCGTGGGCGGGCAGGCGCTGCAGGCCGCAGCGGGGCAGAACCCCGCGCGGCAGGCCGCCGTCGGGGCCGGGATCCCCCTGACCGTCCCGGCGTGGACCCTCAACGCCGTGTGCCTGTCCGGGCTGGAGGCCGTCGTGCAGGCCGACCGGCTGATCCGGACGGGGGAGCACGACGTCGTGGTCGCCGTGGGGCAGGAGTCGATGTCCTCGGCGCCGCACGCCCTGCCGGGATCCCGGCGGGGGACGCCCTTCGGCGCCACCGAGTTCGTGGACCTCGTCCAGCACGACGGGCTGCGCGACGCCTTCGACGGCCGGGCCATGGGCGAGGCCGCCGACGCCGTCAACGCCGACCTGGGGATCGACCGCGCCGCGCAGGACGAGTGGGCCGCACGCTCGCACCAGCGGGCCGCGGCGTCGCGGGACCTGCTGGCCGAGGAGGTGGTCCCCGTGGCGGTGCCCGGCCGTCGCGGGACGACGACCGTGGGCGAGGACGACGGCGTCCGCGACGACACCACCCTCGAGGCGCTCAGCCGCCTGCGGCCGGCCTTCGCCCCCACGGGGACGGTGACGGCGGGCAACGCGTCCCAGCTGACCGACGGTGCCGCGGCCCTCGTCCTGGTCAGCGCGCGGTACGCGCAGCGCGCTGGCGTGCGCCGGCTCGCCGAGGTCGTCGCGCACGCCACCGTCGCCGGTCCCGACACCACGCTGCACGCGCAACCGGCGAACGCCCTGCGGGCGGCGCTGGAGCGGTCGGGGACGGCGACGGCGGACCTCCGCCACGTGGAGCTCAACGAGGCGTTCGCCGCCGTCGCGCTGCACTCCACCCGCCTGCTCGGACTGGACCACGCGGTGGTGAACCCCCACGGGGGAGCCGTGGCGCTCGGGCACCCCCTGGGGGCCTCGGGGGCCCGGATCGCCGGTCACCTCGCCCTCCGCCTGCACCGCGGCGGCCCGGGCCACCACGGCGCCGCGTCGCTGTGCGGTGGAGGCGGTCAGGGGACCGCGCTCGTCCTCCGGAGCGTGTGATTGCTCGCCGCCCGCCCCACCCCGCCGACCGGGGACGCACCCCGGTCCGGCAGCTCAGGAACCCGCCCCACCCTCGCACCGGGTGTCACCGACCACCGCTCACCGGGTTCACCCGCCCGGACGGGCCGCGGCAGGCCGGTCGACTCGACAGGAAGGAACGTCACGTGACCCACCGCCTCGCTCCCAACATCGAACTGCTCTTCACCGAGCACGGGGACCACCAGGACCGGGTGCGCGCCGCAGCAGCCGCCGGGTTCACCTCCGTGGAGATGTGGGGCCCCACCGGCAAGGACGCGCCGGCCAAGCCGAAGGACCTGCCGGCGCTCAAGGAGGCCCTCCAGGAGACCGGGGTGCAGCTCGAGGCCCAGCTCGCCGAACCGCGCACGCAGTTCATGATCCCGCCGAAGGACCACAGCGACTTCTACCGCGGCATCGAAGAGGGAGCCCGCATCGCGGCGGACCTGGGGTGCCCGCGGATCGTCGTGCAGGGCGGCACCGGATTCGGCGGCCGCAAGCGCAAGGACCAGCACGACGAGCTGGCCGGCATCTACCGGCGCGCGCTGGAACTCATCGAGGGGTCCGGTGTCGTCCTCACGCTGGAGGCGGTGAACACCAGGGTCGACCACCCCGGCACCCTGCTCGACCGCACGACCGACTCGATCGACGTCGCGCGCCAGGTCGACTCGCCGCAGTTCGGCGTCCTCCTCGACGTCTACCACTCCCGCGTCGAGTCCGAGGACCTCGAGCAGGTCCTCCAGGAGGCCGGCCCGCTCGTCCGGTACGTGCAGATCGCCGACGCCCCCGGCCGGGGCGAACCCGGGACGGGATCCATCGACTGGCCGGCCACGTTCACGGCGCTGAACGCCGCCGGGTACGACGGCCCGATCGGCCTGGAGTACCTGCCGACCGTGCCGTCGGAGGAGTCGACGCGTCACGTCCGGTCGGTCCTCGCGGATCTGGAGGTCCCGGAGAAGCGATGACCGCCGAGGGGGCGTGACAGCGGCGGCGACCGGGGGCGGGTGACCGCCGCGCCCTCGCCCACCACCGGTGCCGTCGGGTTCCGGTGGGTACCGTCGCCGTCGAGCAGGCCGTACCGGGCCGGTCGCGACCCCGTCGCGCAGGCCCCTGGAGGAGGAGGGTGAGGGTGCCCGCTGTGCGTTCCGTCCTGATCGTGGGCGCCGGTGCCGCCGGGTGCGCCACCGCGATCCTGCTGGCCCGCGCCGGCGTCGCCGTCGAGGTCGTCGACCGCCGGCCCGATGTCCCGTCGGGGTCCGGCATCACGCTGCAGGGCAATGCCCTGCGCGTGCTGCGCGACCTCGGCGTCTGGCCCCGGGTCGAGGCGGCGGGCTACTCCTTCGACTCCCTCGGGATCCGGGCGCCGGACCCCGCGGCCACGCTGGTGGCCGAACTGCCCGACGTGCGCACCGGCGGGCCGGACCTGCCCGCCACCCTCGGTCTGCCGCGCGCGGACTTCGCCTCGATCCTCGTCGACCGCGCCCGCGAGGCCGGCGCCCGGATCCGTTGGGACGCCGACGTCACGGACCTGCGGGATCAGGGAGGGACCGTCGCGGTGTTCTTCGCCGACGGTTCCACCAGCCACCACGATCTCGTCGTGGGGGCCGACGGCATCCACTCCTCCGTGCGTCGGCGCATCGGGATCGACACGGCGCCGGTGCGCACCGGCATGGGCATCTGGCGGGTGTTCGGGCCCCGCCCGGCGGAGGTGACCCGCACCGACCTCGTCTACGGCGGGCGCTGCCACATCGCGGGGTACTGCCCCACGGGCGCCGACTCGCTCTACGCCTACCTCGTCGAGGACGTCCAGGACCGCGGCGACCTCGACCCCGCCCAGCGACTGGCCCTGTTCAAGGAGCTCGCGAGTTCGTACCACGGCCCCTGGGACGCGATCCGCGACGGGCTCACCGAGGACAGCCCCGTGAACTACACCGTGTTCGAGACCCACGTCGTGGAGGAGCCCTGGCACCGCGGCCGGGTCGTCCTGGCCGGCGACGCCGCGCACTCCTGCCCCCCGACCGTCGCCCAGGGCGCGGCCCTGGCCCTGGAGGACGCCGCCGTGCTGGCCGAGGTCCTGCTGGCGGGCAGCGACGACGACCTCGACGCCACCCTGACCGGCTACGCCGACCGGCGCCGCCCGCGGGTGCGGACCGTCGTGGACGCCTCGGTGCAGATCGGGCGCTGGATGCTGGAGCGCACCCCCCGCGAGCAGACGGACGTCCCGGGGCTCATGCGCCGGGTCGCGAGCACGGTGGCGGTGCCCGCGTGAGGTTCGTCAGGCGACGCCACGAGGGGACGATCACCACGGGGCTGGGCGGCCGGGGAGGTCGAGGTGCGCGGGGTGGAGGACCGCCGCCGACGTCGAGGGCCACCCGCCGACGGTGCGGACCACTGGTGCCGCCGTCAGCGATTCCACCGTCCGTACCGCCCTTCGGGCGGGGCGGGAGCGCCCCGCCGAACTCACCGGCCGGCCCGTGACCTCGAGCGGTGGGTGAGCGCGGCGGTCACCGTGGTCGAGGTCACCCGGGTGGTCCGCTCCGGCTGAGCGGGCTGGCGCAACCCTCACCGCACCCGCACCTCCAGGGTGCGCCGACGCCGTCAGGAGGAACTCAGGCCCGGGTGCGCGACAGCCGCCCGCGGCCGTGTGGCGCGGTACCAGCCCGCGACCAGCGGGACGATCAGGACCACGTCGACGAGGTCGCCGCCGTAGTACATCAACTGCGCTCCGGCCCGCACGTCCACGACGTCGACCCCCTGCGGGGGTGGGCGTACAGCCACTCGGCCAGGACGGAGTGGGCGGCGACGAAGACGAGCAGCGCGGCCGACCGCAACCGCAGCGACGAGCGGTGCGGATCCGGGATCCACCCCCACCACGGAGGAGGTGGAGACGTAGCCGGCGAGGAACACGTGGGCGTGCACCAGCGCGTGCACGACGACGCTGGTGTGCGTGGAGTGGAACAGGTCCGTGGCGTGCAGCACCCACAACCCGCCGATGTCGAGCACCCCGGCCACCAGCGGGTGGGTCAGCACGCCCACCGCGGGCCGGCGCAGCCACCGGGAGAGGCGACGGGCGCGGGCCACCGGCGGGCGCGGTGCAGCACGAGCAGGCCGATCCCCAGCAGCACGACCGCCGCGCCGTTCCACGCGAGGTCGTAGGGCAGCAGGTCCACCCCGTAGCGGATCTGGTGGATGCGCAGCGCCGCACCCGAACAGGAACCCGGACACCACCGTCCGCCGTTCGAGGTCCAGCGCACCCGCCGCGGAGCGCGGTCCCCTCGTGCTCGAGCGCGCACCGGGTTCGTCGCTGGACACGGGTGGTACCTCCGGATCGGCGGGGTGGCGACCGTTCCCCGCGCCTGCGTCCGGGCGGGCCGAGGTGTCGCGGTGGCGCTCGCGGTTCCCCGTCGCCGTCACGCCGCGCCGGGGTGCTCGCACTCGCCGGTGCTCGGTGGGACCTGTGCACCACGGCGCGAGATCCCCCTGGCGGCACGCCGACCGCTCCCGCCGGTTCGGCGCGGACCGCGGCGGCGCACCGCACTGCAGTCGCCTCGATCTCGGTCGGGAGCACGAGGAGGTGGGATCGATCGACGGCCACCGGGGTGGCGGCAGCACCGGTCCGCAGCGGCCCCCGCTGAGCGGCGACGCCTCCGGCTCCAGCGCGGTCCGAGGGCTCAGCGAGGAGGACACCGCGGTGCTGGACGACCCGGTGGGCCGATCGCTGCGGGGGCACCACGCGCACCTGGCGCGGCGTCGAGGACGTGCGCTGACCTGCGCCCGGGGCGTGGCGACCTTCGCCGCCGTACCGCTGCACCCGCGAGCACAGGACTGGACCGACCTCGCCGGCCTGCTCGGCAGCGAGGGGTTCGCGGACCTGTTCAGCTCGCCGGCGGTGCCCCCCGTGGACTGGGAACCCCTGTTCACGGTGGACGGGGTGCAGATGGTGGCGACCGGTGGGGAGCCGGTGGGCGGTGTCGCCGGCGACGGCGTGCGCCGGCTCGCGGAGCCCGACGTGCCGGCCGCGCTCGAGCTGACCGCCCGCACCCGTCCGGGGCCGTTCTGGCCGCGCACGCACCTGATGGGCGACTACCTGGGCGTCTGGGAGGACGGCGTCCTCGTCGCGATGGCCGGTGAGCGGCTGCACCAGCCGGGCTGGAGCGAGATCAGCGCGGTGTGCACCGCGCCCGAGGCCCGCGGGCGCGGTCTCGCCACGCGCCTGGTGGGCGCCGCGGCGGCTCGGATCACCGCTCGGGGCGAACGGCCCTTCCTGCACGTCGCTGCCGGCAACGCGACCGCCATCGCCCTGTACGAGCGGCTCGGCTTCCGCGTGCGCACCGAGGTGACCTTCCGCGGCTTCCGCACCCCTCCACCACTCCCCGCCGCCCGGCTGTGCTGACCGCCGAGACCGGTGGTGCGGGGAGCGGGCGACCGACCCCCCGCCTGCTCAGCCCCAGCCGAACGCCGTTCCGGCAGGTCGTCAAGACCGCGGTGGCAGCGGTGGTCTCGGTGCTGCTGTGCGAGCTGACCACCTCGGGAGCGTTCCCGACCTTCGCGGGGATCGCCGCGCTGCTGGTGGTGCAGCCGAGCATCAACCAGTCGCTGGTCAGGGGCTGGAGCGCAGCGCCGGGGTGGTCCTCGGCGTGCTCCTGGCCACCGGTGCGCACGTGGCGCTCGGCAGCGCCCAGTGGGTGGTCCTGCTGGTCGTCGTGCTCGCGACCCTGCTCGCCTGGGCCCTGCGGCTGACCCCGACCTCGGCCACGCAGGTCGGCATCAGCGGGATGCTCGTGCTCACCGCCGGGGTCGTCACACCGCACTACTCCCTCGACCGGGTCCTGCAGACCGTCATCGGGGCCGGCGTCGCCCTGGCCGTGAACGCGCTCATCGTGCCGCCGGTGCTGCTGGAGCCCGCTCACCTGGCTCTGGGCCGGTTCGCCGACGACATCGCGGCGACGTTCGAGCGGATCGCCCTCGGGCTCCGCGAGGGCTGGGACCGCGAGCGCTGGGACCGCACGCTCGTCCGGGCGCGGACGCTGCGCCAGCAGCAGTCGCGCTGCGAGAACGCGATCGCCGCCGCCCGCGAGTCGCTGACGATGAACCCGCGAGGAGAGCGCCACCGGGCGGTGCTCCAGCGCGACACCGGGCACACCCCCCGTCGCCCCCGGGACCAGCCGGGTCCCCGGGCCCGGCGCGGGCGCGGGCGCGGGACCGGCGTTCACCGCACCGGTCGAGGTCCGACCCAACTCCCGGCACTGGATCCTCATCGGCTCGCTGCTGGAGGACGTCCGTCGCGTGCGCGAGGAGCTGCTCGGCGAGGAGGACTGACCCGAGGACCCGGACGTGCAGGCGCTCCCGCCGGGACGGTGAGCACCGGCCGGGCCAGCCGCACCGCCAGGGCGTGCACCGTCGCCACCGGCAGCAGGTGCTCCACCGCCACGCCCGCGTCGGCCCGGCAGACCACCACGTCGGCCCGCGCGACCGCGCGGGTCAGCGCACCGCCACCGGCACCGGTGTGGACCAGCTGCAACCGGCCGCCGCCGCGGCGGGCCAGGGCCGTGGCCGTGCGCACCACCGCGGCGTCGGCCGCACCGCCGGTCAGGGCCGCCAGGACCGTGGTGGCCCCCGGCGCGCCCGGTTCCAGCAGCACCGAGCCCGCGTGCGCCACCAGCACCGGCACCGGCGCGCGCCAGCTCAGGGCCACGGCGGTCTCGTCCCAGCCGGCCGCCCACTCGTGCCCGGGCCCGCGCGCACCCACCGCCAGCAGCCGCGCACCGCGCGCGGCCGCCAGCACTGCCGGCAGCACCGGGCCCGGGGCGACGCTCAGCACCGTCGCCGCCGCCGGTGCGGCTTCGTGCACCGCCTCCTGCGCGGCGTCCAGCAGCAGCCCGATCGCGGTGGTGCCACCGTCGGGTCCGGCCGGCGGCAGCACCACCACGTGCACGTCCGAGCCGGTGCGCGCCGCGTCCAGCGCCCCCAGCCGCAGCGCCGCGGCGCTGTCGGGGGATCCGTCGTAGAGCACCGCCACGGGGCGTGCGTCCTGCCACGCCCCCGGCAGCGGCCGGTGGGACCCGGCCGGCGCGGTGGGGAGCCGCCGGGGTCCGTGCCGCCGGGTCCGCCCTCGCGACGTCTGCGCGAGCGGGGCCCGCGCTCGCGGGGTGCCTGCTCGCGGGGTGCTCCTCCGCGGGGTGTCCTGTCGCACGGTGCCCTCCCGGCCGCCTCGTCCTGACCTCCAGCACACCTCCGGCGCGCCGCTGCGCCCAGGGCCCTTGGTCCCGGTGTCGCCGGGGCGGCGCGCGCGGCACCCTGGGGGCACCACGGGCGAGGAGGCGGTGGACGTGAGCGGTGGCGACGAGGGCGTCGGCAGCGGGGGCGTCGGCGACGCGGCGCAGCGCTCGCGCGGCGCGGTGGTGGTGGGGGTGCAGGAGGCGGGGGAGTCCGCGCCGGTGGTGCGCTGGGCCGCCGCCGAGGCCGCCCGGCGCGCGGTGCCGCTGCGCCTGGTGCACGCCGAGCAGTTCCCGTTCGGCGCGGACGCGGTGGGCGCGGCCTGGGCCGGTGAGCTGACCGACCAGCTGGACCGCGAGGCGCTGCAGGACCTGCGCGAGCTGGCGCAGCTGGCGCGCGCGACCGCGCCCGGCCTGGACGTGCGCACCGAGCTGGTGCACGACCACCGCCGGCACGCGCTGCTGCGGGCCGCCGAGGCGGCCTGCCTGGTGGTCACCGGCCCGGGGCGGGGTGCGGGTGCGCTGGGGGAGCTGCTGCTGGGCTCCACGAGCCTGTTCCTCGTGGCGCACGTGCCCTGCCCGGTCGCGGTGGTGCGCGAGCCGCCCGCCGGCACCGGGCAAGAGGGCGCAGGCGGGAGCGGGGGCGCCGGTGTGGTGGTGGGCACCGACGGCTCCTGCGCCGCGCGGGCGGCGGAGCACTTCGCCGCGGCGCACGCGCGGGCCACGGGGCAGGAGCTGACGGTGGTGCGGGCGTGGTGCGCGCCGGCGGCGGGGCGCCACCAGGCGCACGAGCAGGCGCGCGAGCAGGCGCGCGAGGACGCCGGGCGGGGGCTGGCGGAGACGGTGCGGCGGGTGCGCGAGGGGCACCCGGACCTGCCCGTGCGGCAGGTGCTGGTCCAGGACCCCTCCCCGGCCGCGGCGCTGCTGACCGCCGGCGCCGGGGCGCGGCTGCTCGTGCTGGGTTCGCGCGGGCGCGGTGCGTTCGCCAGCGCGCTGCTGGGCTCGGTCAGCCACGAGGTGCTGCACCGCGCCGGCGGCCCGGTGGTGGTCGTGCCGGACGCCCGCCGGCGCCAGCCGGGGTGGGGCCCGGTGTGAGCAGGCGCACACGCGGCGCAGGTGGTCAGCGCTCGGTCAGGGAAGGCTAAGCTTCCCGGAGTCGGCCCCGCGGACCCACGGGGGCCGTCCCCCCGTTCCTGCGTGAAAGGCGTTGCCGTGAACCACCTCCTGCCCCGGCGCACCGCGACCGGTCTGGCCCTCGGACTCGTCGCGTGCCTCGGTCTCGCGTCCTGCTCGAGCGATGCGGAGGCCGACACGGAGGCCGCCGCCGCCGGGACGCGCACCGTGCAGACCAGCGACGGCCCGGTGGAGATCCCGGCCGAGCCGGTGCGCGTGGCCGCCCTGGACAACACCTCCTTCGCCACCCTGAAGGCGTTCGGCATCACCCCCGTGGCGGTGCCCAAGCCGCTGCTGCCGGGGGAGGGCTACGACGACTGGGCCTCCGACGAGTCCATCGCCGACGCCGGCAGCCACCGCGAGCCGGTCCTGGAGGCCATCAGCGAGGCCGACCCGGACCTCATCATCGGCGGGTACCGCTTCGCCGAGCAGACCGAGGAGCTGGCGAAGATCGCCCCCACCATCGACATCTCCCCCTCCGCCGAGGCCGAGGGCGGGTTCGTGGAGAGCCTGAAGGCGCAGACCACCACCCTGGGCGAGATCTTCGGCGAGCAGGAGCAGGCCGCCGAGCTCGTCGCCGCGCTGGAGCAGGCGCAGGAGGACGCCGCCGCCGCCACGGACGGGGAGTCGGTGTTCCTCGCCGTGGCCAGCGGCGGGCACATCGACAACGGTTCCGAGCGCCTGGAGGGCATCACCGAGCCGCTGGGCCTGACCAACGTGCTCGAGGCCGAGGGCGACTCCATCCACAACGACTCCGGTCTGGCGCCGGAGACCATCGCCCAGCTGAACCCCGACTGGATGATCGTCCTGGACCGCGACGCGGCCACCGGCACCGAGGGCGCCTCCCCGGCGCAGCAGCTCGTCTCCGAGCAGGAGGCGTGGAAGGACACCACCTTCGTCACGCAGGACCAGGTCGTCTACCTGCCGGCGACGTTCTACGTCACCGAGGGCATCCAGGCCTACACCGACGTGTACGGGCAGATCGCGGACGCGTTCTCCGCGGCGTGAGCACCCCCACCCGCCCGGCGGGCACGGCCGCACCGGCCGCGCCCGCCGGGCCGCCGCCCCGCCTCGCCCCCCTGCGCCGGGTCCCCCTGGCCGCGGGGGTCGTCGTCGTGCTGGCCCTGCTGGGGGTCTCCCTGGCGGTGGGCGGGTACGACATCACCCTGCAGACGTTCCTGCACGACGAGGCGGCCCGCGAGATGTTCTTCATCAGCCGCGTCCCGCGCACCCTCGCGCTGGTGCTGGCCGCCGCCGCCATGGGCGTGTCCGGCGTCGTGATGCAGGTCCTCGTGCAGAACAGGTTCGTCGAACCCACCACCACCGGCTCCAGCCAGTGGGCGGCGCTGGGCATCGTGGTCCTGGCCATCGCGTACCCGGGCGCGCCCACGGTCGTGCGCATGGTGGTGGCCAGCGCGCTCGCCCTGGTCGGGACCCTGGCGTTCCTGGGCGTGCTGCGCCGGGTCTCGCTGCGCTCCTCGGTCGTCGTGCCGCTGGTCGGCATCATGCTCGGCTCGGTCGTCGGCGCCGCCACCACCTACCTCGCCTCGGAGAACGACCTGCTGCAGATGCTCTCGGCGTGGCGCTCGGGCGGTTTCAACGACATCGTGCGCGGCCGGTACGAACCGCTGCTGGTCGTGGGCCTGGTCGTCGTGGCCGTCTACGTCACCGCGGACCGCTTCACCATCGCCGGCCTGGGCCGCGACGTGGCCACCAACCTGGGCCTGCACCACGGCCGCGTGGTGTTCACCGGTACCGCGATGGTGGCCCTGGCCACCGGCGTGACGACCGTCGTGGTGGGTTTCGTGCCGTTCCTGGGCCTTGTGGTGCCCAACGTGGTGGCCATGCTGCGCGGGGACGACGTGCGCCGCAACCTGCCCTGGGTGGTGCTGGCCAGCGTGGCGCTGATGGTGGTGTGCGACCTCGTCGGGCGCACCGTCGTGTTCCCGCTGGAGATCCCCGCCTCGGTGGTGCTGGGGGCGGTGGGCGCCACCGCGTTCGTCGTGCTGGTCCTGCGCCGGAGGGAGTCGTTGCGTGGCTGAGGACACCACGGTGCGCCCCGCGCCGCTGCCGGGCCCCTTGCGGGCCGCGGGATCCCGGCGCCCGCTGCGCACCCCGCGTCCCGGGTCCACTCCGCGTCCCGGGTCCACCCCGCGTTCCGGGTCCACTCCGCGTTCCGGGCCCGCCGCACGCCCGTGGCTGCGCGTGGCGGTCGTCGGAACCCTGGCCGCCACCGCGGTGCTCTGCTACCTGTTCCTCTTCCTGCGCGGTTCCTTCGAGTTCGCGATCGAACGCCGCCTGACCGCCGTGGGCGCCATGGTGGTCGTCGCGTTCACGCAGGCGGTGGCGACCCTGCTGTTCCAGACCGTCACGCAGAACCGGATCCTCACCCCCTCCGTCATGGGGGTCGACTCCGTCTACACCCTCGCCCAGACCGCCATGGTCGTCGTGTTCGGCGGCGGCGTGCTGGCCGCCACGGACGGGGTCGGCAAGGTCGTGGCCCAGACGCTGCTCATGGTGGCCTTCGCCACGTTCCTGTTCCGCTGGCTGTTCTCCGGCCGCCGTGCGAACCTGCACGTGCTGCTGCTGGTCGGCGTCGCGATCGGCATGGCGTTCGACAGCCTGGCCACCTTCGGCCAGCGCGTCCTGGCGCCGGCCGACTACGACCTGCTCTCCGCACGCCTGTTCGGCCGCCTCACCGCCGCCGAGCCGCAGGTACTGCTGCTGGCGGCGGTGGTGTGCGTCGCGGTCGGCGTCGTCGTGGCCCGCCGGCACGCCCGCCTGGACGTGCTGCACCTGGGCCGCGACGTGGCCACCAACCTCGGCGTCGACCACCGCCGCGAGCTGACCGTGGCGCTGGTGTGCGTCTCCGTCCTGGTGGCCATGTCGACCGCCGTCGCCGGGCCCATGACGTTCTTCGGGTTCCTCGTGGCCGCCCTCACCCACCAGGTCGCCGGAACCCACCGGCACGCCGTGCTGCTGCCCATGTCGTTCCTGCTGGGCGTCCTGGTCCTGGTCGGCGGGCAGTTCGTCATGGAGCACGTCTTCTACGCCTCCGGGATGCTCACCGTCGTCCTGGAGTTCGTCGGCGGCCTCCTCTTCCTCGTCCTGCTGCTGCGGAAGGGCACCTTGTGATCACCGTCGACGGCATCGCCAAGGCCTACGGATCCACCCCCGTCCTGGGGCCCGTCACCGAGGTGCTCGCCGAGCGCGGCATCACCTCCGTCATCGGCCCCAACGGCGCCGGCAAGTCCACCCTGCTGACCATCGCCGGGCGCCTGGCCGAACCCGACGCCGGCACCGTGCGCGTGCACGGCGACGGCGAGCCGGTGGACGTGCACCGCGCACGCTCCGGCGAGGTCGCCAAGCTCGTGGCGGTCCTGCGCCAGGAGAACCACTTCACCGCCCGCCTGACCGTGCGCGAACTGGTCTCCTTCGGCCGCTTCCCGCACTGCGGCGGGCGCCTGGGCGCCGCCGACGTGGCCGCGGTCGACGAGGCACTGGGGTTCCTGGACCTCACCGACCTGCAGGGCCGCTACCTGGAGCAGCTCTCCGGCGGGCAGCGCCAGCGCGCCTACGTGGCGATGGTCCTGGCCCAGGGCACCCGCTACGTCCTGCTGGACGAGCCGCTGAACAACCTCGACATCCGCCACGCCGTGCGCATGATGCGGCTGCTGCGCCGCGTCGCCGACGAACTGGGCCGCGCCGTCGTCCTGGTGGTGCACGACGTGAACTTCGCCGCCGCGTGGTCCGACCGCATCGTGGCCGTGCGCGACGGGCGCGTCGTCGCGCAGGGCACCCCCGAGCAGGTCGTGCGCGACGACGTCCTGCAGGAGGTGTTCGACACCCCCGTGCGCGTGCACCTGCTCGACGGGGTGCCCACGGCCGTGTACTACCGCTGAGGACCGCAGCCCCCGAGCACCGCCGCGCGGCGGTGCGGCGCCGGTTCACGGGCGCGAGCGCCCCACCGGCTGGTCGATCGAGACGTGCGCGTCCACCCCGGACACGTGCACCACCCCGGGCACCGTGCGCAGCAGCACCGCCGCGATGCGCCGCTGCCCGGGGTCGTGCACCCCGTCCAGCGTGACCACCCCGTCCTCGACCTCCACCCGCCACGGCTGCCCGGGCAGGTCCTCGGCCAGGCGCGCCAGGGCCGCGGCGCGCACGTCCTCGTCCGGGTGCGCGATCGTGCGCAGCACGTCGCGCCGGGCCAGGATCCCCACCAGCCGGCGCCCGTCGCACACCGGCGCGGCGTGGATGCCGTGGTCCAGCAGCAGCGCCGCCGCCGTGGCCAGGTCCGTGCGCGGCTCCACCGTCAGCGGCCGCGTCGTCATCACCTCCGCGACCGTGCGCGGCGGCGCCGCACCGTCCCCGCTGTCGCCGTCGCGGTCCATCTCGCGGCTGCGCGGGTCGCTGCCCAGGCGCTCGCGCAGCAGGTCGCTCTCGCTGAGCATCCCCACCAGGTGCCCGGCGGCGTCCAGCACCGGCACCGAGGAGATGCGGTGGTGCAGCAGCGTGCGCGCCGCGTGCGCCACCTCGTCGTCGTCCAGGACCGTCACCACCGGGACCGTCATCGCCTCGCGGACCAGCACCCCGACCACCTCCCGGCGCCCGCCGCGACCCTCGCGGCGCTGCTGACTCCGATGGTGGCGCCTGAGCGGGCCCACCGCCAGGCCCGCCGCGCCGCGGCCCGCGCTCAGGCGGGGTCGCCGCCCGCGAGGTCGGTGCGCATCACGTGCGCCAGCGCCGCCGCCGCCCGCGCGGTGTCGGGGCGCTCCCCGGCGATGAGGTCGGCGAAGGTGAACGACTCCGCCACCCGCACCAGCAGGTACGCCAGGTCGTGCGCCGGCAGCGGGGGTGCCAGCCGCCCGGCGGCCTCCTCCTCGGCCAGCAGCGACTCCACCGTGACCACCAGCCGGCGCTGCACGTCGCCGGCCGCCGTGGTCAGCAGCCGCAGCGCCCGCACCGGCTCGCGGTTCAGGAACGCGCGGAAGTACGGCGCCGAGATCAGCGCGTCGGTGAACGCCGTCAGGACCGCCACGACGCGCTGCCCACCGCGCTCGGGCACCGCCGCGTCGATGCGGTCCAGCGTGGGCTCGGCCAGCGACCACAGCAGCTCCGACAGCAGCGCGTCCCGGTTGCCCAGCCAGCGGAACAGCGAGGTGCGGTCCACGCCCAGCTGGGCGGCCAGGGCGCTGGCGTCCAGGCGCTCGCCGGCGATGAAGCCGCGCCGGGCGCGGCGGAAGGCGTGCACGGCGTCGCCGCTGCCACCGCCGGCGGCCAGGCGCCGCGACAGGGGCGTGGGCACCAGCACCGCACCGCGCCGCCCCAGCGGCAGCGCCAGGACCCCCGGTGCGTGCAACACATCCGCGAGTGTTGCAGACTGAGGCGTGGCGCAGCGGCGCGCCACCCCACCAGTGACGGAGAACCCCGTGACCGACCTGCTCACCAGCGACTTCTACGCCTTCCAGGACACCGCCCTGACCGCGCGCGAGAACGAGTCCGTGCTCGCGCTGCGCGAGTACCTGGAGTCGAGCGTGCGGCCCATCGCCGACGGCTGCTGGGTGCGCGCGCAGTTCCCCACCGAGGTCGTCAAGCCCCTGGCCGAGCTGGGCTGCTACGGCGCCGCCTGGCCCGAGACGCGCCGCTTCGAGAACTCCGCCGTGCACCGCGGCTGGGTCGCCATGGAGATCTCGCGCGTGGACGCCTCCATCGCCACCTTCGTCGGCGTCACCAACGGCCTGGCCATGGGCTCCATCGCGCTGACCGGCTCGCCCGACCAGCGCGAGCGCTGGCTGCCGCCCATGGCCCGCGGCGAGCTGGTCGGGGCCTTCGCCCTGACCGAGCCCGGCTCCGGCTCCGACGCCGCCCGGGGCCTGGCCACCACCGCCCGGCGCGAGGGCGACGAGTGGGTCCTGCACGGCGCCAAGCGCTGGATCGGCAACGCCACCTTCGCCGACGTCGTCGTCGTCTGGGCCCGCGACGTCGCCGACGAGCAGGTCAAGGGCTTCCTCGTGCCCCGCGACGCCCCCGGCTTCACCGCCACGAGGATCGAGGACAAGATCGCGCTGCGCACCGTGCAGAACGCCGACATCGTCCTGGACGGCGTGCGGGTGCCCGAGCAGGACCGCCTGGCGGGCGCCCGCTCCTTCAAGGACACCGCCACCGTGCTGCGCCTGACCCGCGCCGACGTCGCCTGGCAGGCCGTCGGCGTGGCGATGGGCGCCTACGAGGCGGCGCTGGCCTACGCGCAGCGGCGCGAGCAGTTCGGCCGGCCCATCGCCTCGCGCCAGCTCGTGCAGGACCTGCTCGTGCGCAGCCTGGGCGACATCACCGCCTCGCTGGCCCTGTGCGTGCAGGTCTCCAGGCTGCTGGACGCCGGCCGCCAGCACGACGCGCACTCGGCGCTGGCCAAGGCTTACACCACCACCCGCATGCGCGAGACCGTCGCGCGCTGCCGCGAGGTCCTCGGCGGCAACGGCATCGTGCCCGAGCACGGGGTGGCGCGGCACTTCGCCGACGCCGAGGCGATCTACTCCTACGAGGGCACCCGGGAGATGAACACGCTCATCGTCGGGCGGGCGATCACCGGGCACGCCGCCTTCGCCTGAGGGCACCCCGCCGTTGCTGCCCCGGCGCCGGTGTCGCTAGGTTGCCGCGCACGCCCTGACCAGCTGCGCCGACCCGCCTGCTGACCAGCGGGCCTGCCCCAGCCGGACGACCCGAGGTGACACCGTGGCCCTGCCTCCCCTGACCGCCGAACAGCGCGCAGCCGCTCTGGAGAAGGCGGCCGCCGCCCGACGCGAGCGCGCGGAGGTGAAGAACCGCCTGAAGTACGCCGGCGGCTCCCTGGAGGACGTCGTGCGGGAGGGCCAGGAGAACGAGGTGCTGGGCAAGATGAAGGTCTCCGCGCTGCTGGAGTCCCTGCCCAACGTCGGCAAGGTCCGCGCCCGGCAGATCATGGCCGAGATCGGCATCTCCGAGTCGCGGCGCGTGCGCGGGCTGGGCGCGCACCAGATCGCCGCCCTCGTGGAGCGCTTCGGCGGTGCGCGGGCCGGCGAGGGCGACGAGGGCGCTCAGGACGCGGGGAGCGCCACCGGCGCGGCGCCGTCGGGCGCGAACGGGAGCGCGGCCCGCTCGTGAGCGACGCGCACCACCCCCCGGTCCAGCACCGCCCGCACGCTGCGGGCCCGGCGCGCCTGACCGTCCTGGCCGGGCCCACCGCCGTGGGCAAGGGCACCGTCTCGGCCGACCTGCGCCGGCGCTACCCGCACGTGTGGATCTCGGTGTCGGCGACCACCCGCCCCCAGCGGCCCGGCGAGGTCGACGGGGTGCACTACCACTTCGTCTCCGAGGAGACCTTCGACGGCTACGTCGAGCGCGGCGAGCTGCTGGAGTGGGCCCGGGTGCACGGCCGGCACCGCTACGGCACCCCCCGCGGCCCCGTGCAGGAGGTGCTGGCCGCCGGGCGCCCGGCGCTGCTGGAGATCGACCTGGCCGGCGCCCGGCAGGTGCGCGAGGCGATGCCCGAGGCCCGCTTCGTCTTCCTGGCCCCGCCCAGCTGGGAGGAGCTGGTGCGCCGCCTGGTCGGGCGCGGCACCGAGACCGAGGCCGAGCGCGAGCGGCGCCTGGCCACCGCGCGCGTGGAGCTGGCCGCGGAGCCGGAGTTCGACGTCACGATCTACAACGACGACGTGCAGCGCGCCACCGACGAGCTCGTGCGGTCGATGGGGCTGGCGAGCTCGTAGGATGGGCGGGTCTGCCCGTCGACCGACGGGCGCACCCCCCGAACCGAGGAGAGTCACCGTGGCTGGAACCGTCGCGTCGCCCGAGGGCATCACCAACCCGCCCATCGACGACCTGCTGACGGCCGCCGACTCCAAGTACGCGCTGGTCATCTACGCCGCCAAGCGCGCCCGGCAGATCAACGCCTACTACTCCCAGCTGGGCGAGGGCCTGCTGGAGTACGTCGGCCCGCTGGTGGAGACCCACGTGCAGGAGAAGGCCCTGTCGGTGGCCATGCGCGAGATCAACGAGGGCCTGCTGACCTCGGAGCCCACCGAGCAGTGAGCCGCGACCGCGGCCCCCGGGTCGTGCTGGGGGTCGCCGGCGGCATCGCGGCCTACAAGGCCGCGCTGCTGCTGCGCGAGCTCACCGAGTCCGGCCACGACGTCACCGTCGTGCCCACCGCCGCCTCCGAGCGGTTCGTGGGCCGCGCCACCTGGGAGGCCCTGTCGGGGCACCCGGTGGCCACCGACGTGTGGACCGGCGCCGAGGACGTCCCGCACGTGCGCCTGGGCCGGCACGCCGACCTGGTCGTGGTGGCCCCGGCCACCGCGGACCTGCTGGCCCGCGCCGCGCACGGCCTGGCCGACGACCTGCTCACCAACGTGCTGCTGACCGCCACCTGCCCGGTGCTGCTGGCCCCGGCCATGCACACCGAGATGTGGCAGCACCCGGCCGTGCAGGACAACGTGGCGCTGCTGCGCTCGCGCGGCGTCACCGTCCTGGAGCCCGCCTCGGGGCGGCTGACCGGTGCGGACACCGGCCCCGGCCGCCTGCCCGAGCCGTCCGAGATCGCCGCCGCGTGCCGGCGCCTGCTGGGCTCCGGCGCGCGCCGGCACGACCTGGCCGGGCGCCGCGTGGTCGTCTCCGCCGGCGGCACCCGCGAGCCGCTGGACCCGGTGCGCTTCCTGGGCAACCGCTCCTCCGGCCGCCAGGGCGTGGCGCTGGCCGCCGCCGCCGCGGCCCGCGGCGCGCGCGTGACCCTGGTCGCGGCGCACCTGGAGGTCCCCGCCCCGGCGGCCGTGGAGGTGGTGCCGGTGGGCACCGCCGCCGAGCTGCAGCGGGCCGTGGGGGCCGCCGCCGAAGGCGCCGACGCGGTCGTCATGGCCGCTGCGGTGGCCGACTTCCGCCCCGCCACCCGCGCCGGGGCCAAGATCAAGAAGAGCGAGGACCCCGCGCGCGACCCCGTCGTGGTCCTGGAGCGCAACCCCGACGTCCTGGCGGAGCTGGTCGCCGCCCGCGCCGCCACCAGCAGCGCCACCGGGGCCCGCGGGCCCGTCCTGGTCGGCTTCGCCGCCGAGACCGGCGACGCCTCCGGCACCGTCCTGCAGCACGGGCGCGCCAAGCTGGCCCGCAAGGGCTGCGACCTGCTCGTGCTCAACGAGGTCGGTGAGGACCGCGGGTTCGCCACCGCCACCAACGCGGTGGTGCTGCTGGGCGCCGACGGCAGCGAGCGCGCCGTGCCCGAGACCAGCAAGGACGTCGTCGCCGACGCGGTGTGGGACGCGGTGGTGCCTATGCTGGCCGCGATCACCCCCGCCGGTGCCGCCGACGCCGGTGCCGCCCCGCAGGTCCCTCAGACCCCCGAGACTGGAGCCCCGTGACCACCCCGCTGCGCCTGTTCACCTCCGAGTCGGTCACCGAGGGCCACCCCGACAAGATCTGCGACCAGATCTCCGACGGCGTCCTGGACGCCCTGCTGGCGCGCGACCCCCGCAGCCGGGTCGCGGTGGAGACCATGGTCACCACCGGCCTGGTGCACGTGGCCGGCGAGGTCACCACCGAGGCGTACGCCGACATCCCCACGATCGTGCGGCGCACCCTGCTGGAGATCGGCTACGACTCCTCCGCCAAGGGCTTCGACGGGCGCACCTGCGGGGTCGAGGTCTCCATCGGCTCGCAGTCCCCGGACATCGCCCAGGGCGTGGACGAGGCCTGGGAGAACCGCCAGAGCGGGTACGGCGAAGCCGGTGGCGTCGACCCCCTGGACGCCCAGGGCGCCGGTGACCAGGGCCTGATGTTCGGCTACGCCTGCGACGACACCCCCGAGCTGATGCCGCTGCCGATCCACCTGGCGCACCGCCTGGCCCAGCGCCTGGCCGAGGTGCGCAAGGACGGCGAGGTGCCCTACCTGCGCCCGGACGGCAAGACGCAGGTGACCATCGGCTACGACGGCGACAAGCCCGTCACCCTGGACACCGTGGTGCTGTCCACCCAGCACGAGCCCGGCGTGGACCTGGTCAAGACCCTCACCCCGGACGTGCGCCGGCACGTCATCGAGCCGGTGCTGGAGGGCCTGGAGCTGGACACCTCCGACATCCGCCTGCTGGTCAACCCCACCGGCCGATTCGAGATCGGCGGCCCCATGGGCGACGCCGGCCTGACCGGCCGCAAGATCATCGTGGACACCTACGGCGGCATGGCCCGCCACGGCGGCGGCGCCTTCAGCGGCAAGGACCCCTCCAAGGTGGACCGCTCCGCCGCCTACGCGATGCGCTGGGTCGCCAAGAACGTCGTGGCCGCCGGCCTGGCCAGGCGCTGCGAGGTGCAGGTGGCGTACGCCATCGGCAAGGCGCACCCGGTGGGCCTGTACGTGGAGACCTTCGGCACCGAGCAGGTCGCCCTGGGTCGCATCCAGGCCGCCATCCGCGAGGTCTTCGACCTGCGCCCGGCCGCCATCGTGCGCGACCTGGACCTGCTCCAGCCCGTCTACTCGCCGACCGCGGCGTACGGCCACTTCGGCCGGGAGCTGCCCGGGTTCACCTGGGAGTGCACCGACCGCGTGCAGGCCCTGCGCGCCGCAGCGGGCAGCTGAGCGGGCCGGGCACCGGCCCGGCCCCCGGCACCGGTGCCGACCCCGAGACCGCGGCGGAGGGCGGGGGAGAGGCCGGGGGTGCGCCACCGGCACCGCCCGTGCCCGCGGACACCGCCCCCGCCGGGCGCCCCGCGAAGCGCGCCCCGGCCAAGCGCCGCGGGAAGGCGCTGGAGGGCGTGGCCACCACCGACCCGGTGGCCAGCGTCCTGGTCCAGGTGCCGCTGCCGCACCTGGACCGCCCCTTCGACTACCTCGTGCCCGCCTCCATGGAGCACACCGCCGAACCCGGCCGCCTCGTGCGGGTGCCGTTCGCCGGCAGCGACGTCGAGGGTTGGGTCCTGCAGCGCCGCACCGCCAGCGAGCACCCCGGCAAGCTGGCGCGGCTGCGCCGCGTCGTCTCCGGCCTGCCCGTGCTCAGCCCGCCCGTCCTCGACCTCGCCGAGCGCGTCGCCGCCCACTACGGCGGCACCCTGGCCGACGTGGTGCGCCTGGCCGTGCCCGGCCGCCACGCCGGCGCCGAGGACGCCGTCCTGCGCGCCGGGCCGGCCCGCCACGAGCCGGTCCCGGACCCCGTCGCCGGCGGTGAGGACCTGGCCGGCTGGGACCGGCACAGCGCCGGGCGCGCGTTCCTGGCCCACCTGGCCGGCGGCGGCGCCCCCCGCGCCGTGGCCACCCTGGCCCCCGGCACCGACCCGCACGAGGCGCTGGCCGTGGCCGCGCGCGCCACCCTCGCCTCCGGGCGCACCGCCCTGCTCCTCGTCCCCGACCACCGCGACCTGGTGCGCCTGGACGCCGCCCTGACCAGGCGCCTGCCGGCGGGCGCGCACGTGCTGCTGGAGGCCGACGCCGGCCCCGCCGCCCGCTACACGGCGTTCCTGCAGGCCCTGACCGGCAGAGCCCGCGTCGTCGCGGGCACCCGCGCTGCCGTCTTCGCGCCCCTGCCGAACCTCGGGCTGATCGCCCTGCTCGACGACGGCGACGACTCCCACGCCGAGCAGCGCGCCCCCTACCCGCACGCCCGCGACGTGGCCGTCCTGCGCGCCGACGCCACCGGCGCCGCCGCGCTGTTCGCCGGGCGCACCCGCACCGCCGAGACGCAGCTCCTGCTCGCCGACGGCTGGGCGCGCGCGGTCACCGCCCCCCGCGAGCTCGTGCGAGCCACCGCCCCGCGCACCGCGGTCGCCGGCACCACCGGCCACGACGCCCAGGACCCCCTGGCCGCCGCCGCCCGCCTGCCCAGCGACGGCTGGCGCGTCCTGCGCGACGCCGTGCGCCGCGGCCCCGTCCTGGTGCAGGTGCCCCGCACCGGCTACGTGCCCACCCTGGCGTGCCGCACCTGCCGCGAACCGGCCCGCTGCACCGCCTGCCACGGCCCGCTCGCCCTGAGCGCCCCCGACGCCCCGCCGGTGTGCCGCTGGTGCGCCCGCCCCGCCGCCGACTGGACCTGCCCCACCTGCGGCGACACGCGCCTGCGCGCGGTCGTCACCGGCGCGCGCCGCACCGCCGAGGAGCTCGGCCGCGCCTTCCCCGGCGTGGAGGTGCGCACCTCCGGCGGCTCCCGCGTCCTGGACGACGTGCCCGCCGAGCCGTCCCTGGTCATCGCCACCCCCGGCGCCGAACCGCACGCACCCGGCGGCTACGCCGCCGCCCTGCTCCTGGACGGCTGGGCCCTGCTGAACCGCCCGGACCTGCGCGCCCAGGAGGAGGCGCTGCGCCGCTGGTGCGAGGCCGCCGCCCTGGTGCGCCCCGTCACCGACGGCGGTGCCGTCGTCGTGGTCGCCGACCCGCAGGCCGCCGCCGTGCAGGCCCTGGTGCGCTGGGACCCCGCCGGCTTCGCCGAGCGCGAGCTGGCCCAGCGCGCCGAGCTGGACCTGCCGCCGGCCGCCCGCTTCGCAGGCCTGATCGGCCAGGCGGCCGACGTGGCCGAGGCCGCCGCCGCCACCGTCGCCGCCCTGCCGCCGGGCACTCCCGCGCGCCTGCTGGGCCCCGTCCCGCTGCCCGAGCGCCCCGGCACCGCCCCGGCCGTGCGCACCGTCGTGCGCGTGCCGCGCACCGCCTCCGCCGAGCTCGCGCAGGCCGTCAAGACCGTCACCGCCGGGCGCAGCGTGCGCAAGCAACCCGTGGTGCGGGTGCGCGTCGACCCGCCCGAGATCGGCTGACCCGGCCACCAGGTCGCACCACCCGGTCCTGGCCGTGTCCCGTGGATTGGAGTGGTTCGAGGTGGTGGTCGCACAGCACGCGGGGCTCGGGGGTGGATCGAGACCACCTCACGACCGGCGCCGCTTGTGCCACCACGAGGGCGCTGGCGCTGGACCCCGACCCGGGGACCCCCACCCGCCTCGAGCGTGCGCAGGACCTGCGGCTCGGTGCCGGCCCGACGGTCGTCCCTGTCGCTCACCCACCGGGCCCGTCCGGTCCTTCGCCTGGAGGTGGGACCATGTGCGTGGTGACTGGGCGGGACGTCGCAGCGCAGCCACCATCGCCGTGGAAGGGGTTTGAGCACGAGACCCGGCACCGGTGGCAACTGGACTCGGCGACCGACCTGTCCGAGGCCGCGGCGATCCTGCGGGAGCTGGTGGTTGCGCACACAGCCGGGTGGTGGCTGGTCGAACCGATGGTGAACGGCCACCTGCTGGCAGTCCGCGCGTCTCGGTGACAGCGGGGACGCAGGCCGCCCGAGGTCGCGGCCGTGGGGGTCGGAGGTGCCTTCGGCTCCGCCGGTGGCGGCTCAGGGTCGCCCGAGACCCCGCCGTCGCCGGTGAGCGAGCCTTCGACAGCGCTGCCGCGACTCGAACGCCGATCCTGGAGCGGGCGGCCGGCTCCTTCGAGCAGGTCAGCGGGCCTGCGGTCGCGGTGCAGGTCCACGCCGAGACGGCGCAGCAGGTGGCGCCGCTGGATCTCGCCGCGGGGTGTGGGGGCGTGAGCGCGGCACGGGTGGGCGCGGGCTTCGACCTGGTCGCCGAAGCAGCGCCGTGCGGCTGCACGCCGTCCACGACGGTGTGCTGGTGCGCACTGCGGAAGCGCTGTCGTTCCAGCACGCTGCCGACGGGACGACGAGCTTGCTGCACGCCGCTGTCGCCCACGAGGAACTCGCTGACGAAGCCGGTGCAGCGGCAGCGGCAGCTGCAGGTGGTCGCCTCACCAGCGCCGAAGACGGTTTCCTGCACGTCGGCTACGACGGGGCGGTCTTCGGCGCTGAGGGCGTCTTCGACGCCGACGTCACCCGGGCGGCGTCGGCGAGGTTCACTTCCCCGGTGCTGGTGCTGGCCGGTGAGTTCGACGTCGACCCACCCCCCGAGGCGATGGCCGAGCACGCGGAGCTCCTCCCCGGCGGTGAACTGGTCGTCCAGCCTGCAGCGGACACTTCCCCTGGCTGGACGGTGCCCATCAGTTCGTCACTGTGGCCGCGGGGTACCTCTCGGGTTCAAGGGGTCGTCGCATCGTCAGTTGTTCGCGGCGGTGGTGGTCGGTCATCGAGGGCTTCGGCAACGGGTCGCCATCCGAAGGGCTTGCCGGGTCGGCCGTCGAGGGCTGCAGCGACAGCGTGGGTCTACACCACGTGCCGGGACGTCACGATGCGCTCACGAGATGTGCAGAGCAAGCCCTGGAGCGGCTGAACGAGACCAGAGTGAACTGCACACGTCGACAACGCCGGTCCGTGAGCTCCAAACCGTTCATCTCCTTCCGGTGAGGAGTTCCGCGGTGCAGAACCACGACGTGCGCGCTCGGTCCACGGCATCCTCGGACCAGGTGTGGGAGCTGCTCATCGATGCGGCGAGCTGGCCGTCCTGGTCTCGCATCGACGAACCGGTCGTGCACGAGTCCACGATCACCTCCCCGGACGGCCGCGACGGCATCGGCGCCGTCAGAGCCTCCCGGTCGGGCAAGGTGGTGACCAGGGGACGCATCGTCTTCCTGCAACCGCGGTCCCGCTTCGCCTGCGAAGGCGAGAACGGTCTGTACCTGAGGAACTACCAGGCCGTCATCGACTTGAGCGGGACCAGCGGTGTGGACACGCTGATCCACTGGCGCGGCAGTTGCGAGACGCAGTGGGGAACGCGGTGGTTCTGGCAGCGGTTCATGCAGCGCTTCATGCAGTCGATGGCGGACGGGCTGGCGTCCCACGCCTCGGCACGACGCCGACGATCCGTTGCGTCGGTTCCAGTGTGGCAGCCGGTGAGCGAGGGTGATGGCCAGGCGTGCCAGTGCGGTGGTGGTCACCGTGCTGGTGCCGCAGCGCGGTACCGCCTGCTCGCAGGGGAGGTGCGTGCCACCTGGCCGGGTGGTGCCGGGGCCGACCGCCGCCGGCGCCCTTGGTGATTCGCTGCCCGTCGAGCGGTGGCGCCGGCAACAGCGAGTCGTGCCGTTCACCGCACCCGGACCAAGCCCTGCCGGTAGGCGGCGACGACGAGCTGGGTGCGGTCGCGTGCACCTACCTTCATCATGGCCCGGTGGACGTGCGTGCGGACCGTCAGGGGGCTCACGGTCAGCCGTTCGGCGATCTCCTGGTTCGACAGGCCCTGAGCCGCGAGGGCGGTGACCTCGCGCTCCCGGTCGGTCAGCATCGCCAGCGATCCTCGGGGCAGCTCGTCGGTGGTGCCGGGAGCGGACAGGAAGCGGCCGATCAGCGCACGGGTGGCTGTCGGTGACAGCAGTGCTTCGCCGTCGGCCACGGTGCGGATCCCGGCGAGGAGCCCGTCCGCCGTGACGTCCTTGCCGAGGAACCCGCTGGCTCCCGACTCGAGCGCGCGGGCCACGTGCTCGTCGGTCTCGAACGTGGTGAGGATCAGCACGCGCGTGCGCTCCAGCCCGGGCGTGGAGCAGATGTGCCGCGTCGCGGCCAGGCCGTCGAGGACCGGCATCCGGATGTCCATCAGGACCAGGTCCGGGCGGTGCTGCCGGGCGAGGCGGGTCGCTTCCTCGCCGTCCGCGGCCTCGGCGACGACCGTCATGTCCTCGCATGAGTCGATCAGCATGCGGAACGTCGAGCGCAGCAGCGCCTGGTCGTCTGCGAGAAGGATCTCGATCATCGAGGTGCCGGGTTTCCTTGCCACGGGGTCAGGGGGATGGTGCAGAAGACCTCGTACCGATCACGGCCGTCCGGACCCGCCCGGACCGAACCGCCGACCGCGCGCGCACGTTCGCGCATCCCGATCAGCCCGTGACCTCCTGCGCTCGCCGGGCCGGAGGGGACGGGGCGGGCGGGTCCGGCTGTGGTGTTGACCACGCGAACGGAGAAGGCGTCCTCCTCGTACGCCAGGCGGATCGTGACGATCGGGCGGACCGCGTGCTTGGTGACGTTGGTCAAGGCTTCCTGGACGATCCGGAACGCGGTGAGCTCGACCAGCGGCGGCAGGCGCCGCGGTGTCCCGTCGCTGACCACGCGCACGTTCGTGCCCACCGCCCGGCACGCCTCGATCAGGTCCGGCAGCTGGTCGAGACCGGGCGCCGGCGCGGTGCCCACCGGGGGGTCCTCCCCAGCGCTGCGCAGCAGCCCCACGGTCGCCTTGAGCTCGCGCAGAGCGGCCGAGGTGGAGTCCCCCAGCCCGGCGAGGAGCTCGCGCACCAGCTCGGGACGCCGGACCAGCAGGTGGGCCGCGGCCCCTGCCTGCGCGTTCGCGACCGCGAGGTGGTGGGCCACGACATCGTGCAGGTCGCGTGCGATGCGCAGTCGCTCCTCGCTCAGCCGCCCGCGCAGCTCCTCGTCCCGGCGGTGCTCGGCGTCCTCCGCGCGGGCTCGCACCACCTGCAGGTACGCCCGTTCGGCGTGGGTCGTCCGTCCCGCGAACAGAGCCGGCAGCAGCCACAGGGCGACACCGACGGTCTGCAGGAGCAGGGACCCGCCCGTCGTGTTCGCACCGCTCGCCGCCGCGCCCACGACCACCGCGCCGACCGCGGTCCCGGTCCACCAGGCTGCAGGCCGGGGACCGTGCGAGACCGTCAGCCGGTACAGGCACCCGATCAGCGGGGCCAGCAGCAACGGGGTCGGCAGGTAGCCGGCCGCGCAGGCGGCGGCCTCGCAGCAGGTCGCGACCACGGTCGCGGCGCGCGGGTGGCGCGCGGAGGCGAGCAGTGCCGCGCTCGCGACCGCGCCCAGCACGGCACCGGGCAGCACCGCGGCCGGGCGGAAGATGCCCTCGGTGCTGAGGCTCGCACCGAGGGCGGCGAAGACGAACGCGACCAGCGCGCCCACCACGTTCACCACGGGGACGGTACCCGGTCGATCAACGCCCGCTCAGCGCCTCGACAGGCTCCTGCTGCGGTGCGCTCAGCGACTCGCCCTCCACGTCGACGCGGGGCAGGAGGCGATCGAGCCAGCGCGGCAGCCACCAGGCCCGCTCGCCGAGCTGTTGCAGGACGGCGGGCACCAGCGTCAAGCGGACCACGAAGGCGTCGAAGAAGACCGCGCACGCCAGCCCGAGGCCCACCATCTTGATCAGCGGTTCGCCGGCCGCCGCGAACCCGCCGAACACCCCCATCATGATCAACGCGGCTGCGACCACGATCTTCGAGCTCTGCTCGAAACCGGTGACGATCGCCTCGTGGGCCGACCTGCCGTGCGCGTGGGCCTCGCGCATCCGCGACACCAGGAAGACCTCGTAGTCCATCGCCAACCCGAACACGATGCCGACCAGGAGGATCGGCATCAGGCTCGTGATCGGCCCGGTCTGCTCGACGCCGAGGAGGTCGGCCGCCCACCCCCACTGGAACACCGCGACGATCACCCCGAGCGCGGCGGACAGCGAGAGCAGGAAGCCGAGCGCCGCCGTGACCGGGACCCACACGGAGCGGAACACCACCAGCAGCAGCAGCACGGCGAGTCCGATCACGACGCCCACGTACGGCACGAGCGCCGACTGCGTCTTGTGCGCCACGTCGATGTCCAGCGCGGTGGTGCCGGTGATCTCGTAGCTCACGCGTGCTGCCGCCTCCACGCCCGGGCGCGCGGCCCGCAACGTTCGCACCAGGTCCTCGGTGCGCTCGTCGGTCGGGCCCGTGGACGGCACGGCGGTGAGGATCGCCGTGTCCCTCTGCTGGTTGAAGCTCGCCTCCGACACCGAGACCACGCCGCTGGTCGCCCTGATGTCGTCCGCGACGGTCGCCACCGCGGCGTCCACGTCCGCGGCGCCGCGCGCGTCGACCACCACCGTCAGTGGACCGTTGAACCCGGGACCGAACGCTGCAGCCCTCAGGTCGTAGGCGCGTCTCTGGGTCTCCGTGACCGGCAGCGAGGCGTCACCGGGCGTGCCCAGCTGCAGCGACAGGGCTGGAACGGCGATCGCGGCCAGCAGCGCGGCACCCGCCAGCGTGACCGCCAGCGGACGGCGCAGCACCAGCCGCGTCCAGGCGCGTGCCACCGACCGGCGGGCGGGGGAGCGGGCGCCGCCTCGGCGCTGCGCTCGCGCGAGGACCCGGTTCGGGGCGAAGCTCAGCAGCGCCGGGACCAGGGTCAGCGCCACGAGGACTGCCACCACCACCGCCCCCGCGGCGGCAAGACCCATCGTGGCCAGCGACGGGACCCCCACCACCGACAGCCCGGCGAGCGCGATCACCACGGTGGCCCCGGCGAAGGCCACCGCCGAGCCGGCCGTTCCCACGGCGCGCCCGGCCGCCCGCTCGGCGTCGTCGTGCTGGTGGCGCTCCTCCCGGAAGCGGGAGACGACGAACATCGCGTAGTCGATGCCCACCGCCAAGCCCAGCATCAGGGCGAGGATGCCGCTGGTGATCGTCATCCCCAGCGGGCCGGACACCGCCCAGACGCCGAGGAACGAGATGGCGACCCCGGTGATCGCCGTGAGGAGCGGCAGCCCCGCCGCCACCATCGAGCCGAAGGTCATCAGCAGCACGACCGCGGCCACTCCGACTCCGGCGAGCTCGACGGCGCTCATCCTGGTGCTGGTCTTGAGCGCCGATCCGGACACTTCCGCCGTCAACCCGGCACCGCGCGCCTGCTCCACCGCGTCGACCAGCGCGGTGCGCGACTCCTCGGTCACCTGGGACGAGGGCACCTCGTACGACACCGTGGCGAACCCGGTCGTCCCGTCGTCGCTGATGCCCGTGCCCGTCGAGGGTGGGACCACCCGCAGCACCTGAGGCCCGCGGGAGAGCGCCGCCAGCGCCGCGTCGACGGCCTCCGCGTTCTCGATGGACGTCAGTTCCCGGCCCCGTGGAGCGACGAACACGATGGTCGCCGACGCCGCGTCCGCGGCGGCGCCGGGGAAGCGCTCCGCGAGGAGGTCGAACGCCTGCTGCGATTCGATCCCCGGCATCGTCGGCCTGGTGTCGACGGGGCCGTCCGACTCGACGGCGAGCAGCACCGCGCCGCTGAGCGCGAGCAGCCAGACCGTCAGGACCGACCACCGCCGGCGGTAGGAGAGACGACCTAGACGACTGAGCATGCCTGCCATGACGTGACGCTCCACTTCGCTCTGGAATGGTGCTCACAACGTTCCAGTGCCGTCTGCGCACGTCGTCGTGCAGGTGCAGGCACCGGGTACGGGAATCGCAGTACGGCGATCGCAGTACGGTCGACGCGGTCCCGGACGCCTTCACGACTCACGTCACCGCACCGCTGGGTGCACCGGTGCAGGCGGGGATGAGGACGTCGAGCAGTTCGTCATCGGTGGCGCAGGCGGCGCGCGAGCTGTGCAGGTGCCGCACGGTGCACTGGAAGGCAGTCGGGCAGCGCTCGTCCTCGTCGATCACCCGTGGCGACTCCACCCGCCCGGCCGCGCCCCGGAGCAGGCATGTCGGCCCCGGCGGCTGGGCGGAAGGTCACGCGATGGTGAGCGCGTCGCCGACTTCCCGCAACGAACCGGTCACCAGCGGGGCGTCGTCCTCGGCTTCGAGGGCGTCTGCGGTGCGGGCGGGCTGGTCGGCTCCCCGGTGCGCGTGCCGGGCTCGCGTCAGCTCGCACGTCGGCGGGCATGGCGCTCTGAACACGACCCACGTCCCCGGACTCGCTGATCACGACCCGGTTGACTGGACGGCGAACTGAGGAGCCGGTGGCTGAAGGGCGCTGTTCTCGAACTCCACGAAGCTGCGCCCACCCAGGGCGGAGTGCCGCCGGTCGTGGAAGCCTTCGATGTTCCCCCGCTGCGTGGGAGGCGCCCCCATCGGACACCGCGTTGTCGTACGGATCGCCGACGCTGCCCAGCGAGGGCCGGGGGCACCTCCCACGAAGTGGGGGAGTCTCCGCCCACAACGAGGTGCAGTCCTTCTCGTGCTCCAGCACCGTTGGCGCTGCGCGGTCCACGACCTCCGGCGGGTACCCCTTCGCCGTGATCGCCATCCTGACCCACCAGGGAGCGGCATCGGAGCCGTGACGCTTCATCCACGTCCGGCCGGGGTCGGGTGCCGCTCCCTGCTAGGTCACCAGCCGTGTCGTCCGGCGGGCGGACACCGCCGTGGCGACGAGGGCGAAGGCCACCACGGCCACGCTGACGGTGCCGTACGTCGGCAGGTCGACCACGGGCGGTCCGTCGAGCAGCCCGGCGCCGACGCCGATCAGCGACGGCACGACGGCCACGGTGCCGATGGCGCACGCGGTCGCCCCCGTGATCAACGCCTCGACGGTGGTCATCGCCACGAGCTGGCGCCGGGTCGTGCCCGTGCGGTGCAGCAGCGCGAACTCCTCGCGGCGCGCCGCCGTGGTCAGGGCCAGCGTGCTCGCCGCCCCGACCGCCACGACGCCGAGCAGCACCAGGAGCAACGCGGTGCCGATGTCGTTCTCCCCGCCGGCGGACCGCGTCGCGGTGGTCACGTGGGTTCCGACGTCGGTCGCCGTCACACCCAGCGCGCTGATCGCCGCGGCGGCGTCCCGCGGTGCGGTGCCCGGACCGACGTCGACCAGCACGGTGTCGGGCACCACGGGCAACCCGTGCGCCTCGGCCGTCGCCGGACCGGTGATCAGGCCGGCCACGCCCAGCCCACGCGAGAACACCGCGACCACGTCCGCCTCGACGACGTCGTCGCCGAGCTGGAGCGTGAGCGTGTCGCCCAGACCGACGCGGGTCTGGAAGGCCGTGTCGGTGCTGATGGCCACGGTGTCCGCTGCGCCGAGCCCCGCGAGCCCACCCTCGACGACACCGGGGTCCAGCGTGCCGGCCAGCTCGCCGGGGACGACCCGCAGCGCGGCCGGCTCCCACGCCAGGCCACCGGCGACGGCCAGGTCCTCGTCGTCGGTGCGGACCTGCGCCGGGACGGTGGCCAGCGGCACGGCAGCGGCGACGCCGGGCACCGCAGCGACCCGACCCACGGCGTCCGCCGAGCCCTCGGCGGGGGTGACGACGAGGTCGGCGGTGAGCGCGGCGGTCATCTCCTGCTCAGCGGCCACCGTGATCGCCTGGTCGACGCTGCTCTGGACCGTCGCCGCGGCGACGACCAGCGCGAGCGGAACCACGACCGTCGTGAGCCGCCGGGAGAACCCGCGCACGTTGCGCACGGCGAGCACCGCCGCCGGGCCGCCTGCGGACGGGTGCACCCGGGCCAGGCGGTCGAAGAGCCAGCCGACCAGCACCGGCCCGGCGAGCGCCGCGGCACCGACCAGCAGGAACGAGGAGATCGCGGCCGTGGCGCTGCCCTGGACCCCTGGGACCCACAGGGGTGAGGAGGCGGCGGCCAGTCCGCCGGCGGTCAGGGCGAGGGCGGCGATCCGCCGGGCGGGCCCCACCCTGCCGGCCTCGACGGCGCTCTGCCGCAGCGCCGCCGTCGGAGCCGTGCGGGCGGCCTCCCGCGCCCCGAGCCGGCCCACGGGCACGGCGGTGGCGACGATCAGCACCACCGCGAGGAGGACGGGCAGCGGGGACAGGGCCGAGGTGAAGCCCGGTCCGACCATCCCGGAGCGCACGAGCAGCGGGTCCAGCAGGCGCGCCCCGAGGAGTCCGAGCAGCGCGCCCGGCGGGGCCGCGACCAGCGATACCACGGCCACCTCGAGGGTGACTGCGCGCCGGACCTGGTTCGGTGTGGCACCGACCGCGCGCAGCAGGGCGAACTCCCGACGGCGCCCGCGCAGCGCGAGGCTCACGGTGGCCGCGACGACCATGACGACGACGACGAGCAGCGTGCCGGCGTAGGAGGAGGCGAGGGCGACGAGCAGCCCTCCGGCGAGCGCGTCGCCGGCGGACCGGGTGCGCAGGCCGGACTCGAAGAGCACGCCCGTGACGGCGACGGCCGCCGCGGCGACGGCCAGGACGAGCGCGGTGCCGGCGAAGGCTCCGCGGTGGGCGCGGACGCCGGCGGACGCGAGCTGCCACACGGTGATCACCGGCCCTTCTTCAGCAGTCGAGCGGTGACCTGCTCGGCCGTGGGCGACTCGAGCCGGTCGACGACCAGCCCGTCGGCCAGGACGACGACGCGGTCGGCGGTGGCAGCCACCTCGGCGTCGTGCGTGACGACGATCACGGTCTGACCGAGCTCGCGGGCCGAGTCGCGCAGCACCTGGAGCACGGCCGCCCCCGTGGCGGAGTCCAGGGCGCCGGTGGGCTCGTCGGCGAAGACGACGGCGGGTCGTGTGATGAGCGCCCGGGCGATCGCGATCCGCTGGGCCTGCCCACCGGAGAGCTCGCCCGGCAACCGCTCCACCAGGTCGGTGACGCCGAGGAACTCCAGCAGTGCGCCCTCCCACGCCCGGTCCACGTCGCGGCCCGCGAGGACGAGGGGCAGGCGGATGTTCTCCCGTGCCGTCAGGTGCCCGATGAGGTTGTAGGCCTGGAAGACGAAACCCACGTGCTCGCGGCGGAACCGCGTGAGGTCGTCGGCGCGCAGCACCGTGAGGTCGTGGCCGCCGACGACCACCGCACCCCGGCTCGGTGTGTCCAGCCCGGCAGCGCAGTGCAGGAGGGTGGACTTGCCGGAGCCGGATTGACCGACGACGGCCGTCACCGAGCCGGCGAGCAGATCCAGGGAGACCCCCCGCAGCGCGTGGACGGGCTCACGGCCCTGGTAGGTCTTGTGCAGGTCGATGAGCCTGAGGGCCGTGGCCGTCACCTCAGGGGTGGCCAGCAGTGCCATGGTCGTGCTCCCGGTGTCGAGGTCGGTGTCGTCGACCTCGAACCTAGGAACCGCGAGGTGGGTGATCGAGCCTCCTGAGGAGGGCTGGGAGGGTTCCACCCTTCGATGCAGGTGCCTCAGCCGCCGACGTCGACCACGCGGTTCTGGTAGGCCCACACGACGGCCTGCAAGCGCGAGCGCACCCCGAGCTTGGGCATCATCCGCGCGAGGTGGGACTTCACCGTGGAGACCTCCAGGTAGAGCGCCCGGCCGATCTCCTCGTTGGACATGCCCTGCGCCAGGTGCAGCAGGATCTCCAGCTCGCGCGCGGTCAGCAGCTCGCTGGCCCGGGCGGCCGTCACCGGCTGGGTGCGGCGACGCGTGAGCAGTTCTTCGACCACCCGCTTCGTCAGCGTGTCCGCGAGGGTCCCGTTGCCGGCGGCGACGGAGCGCACGGCGTCGACCACGGTGGCCGGTTCCGCGTCCTTGAGCAGGAAACCGGACGCGCCGGCCTCCAGCGCGCCGAACAGGTACTCGTCCACGTCGAAGGTGGTGAGGATGAGCACCGGGACCGGGTCGAGCGCGCCGGGTCCGCACAACTCCCGCGTGGCGGTGATCCCGTCGGTCCCGGGCATGCGCACGTCCATGCAGACGACGTCGGCGTGCAGCCGCCGGGCGGCCTGGACCGCCTGCGCGCCGTCGGAGACCTCGGCGACGACGTCCAGGTCCGGCTCGACGCCCAGCATCACCCTGAGCCCGGCGCGCACCAGCGGCTGGTCGTCGGCGATCACCACGCGGATCACCCGGCCGCTCCGTCCACGCGCGCTGACGGCCGTGGCGCTTCGGCCTCGCGCTGGGTGGGCACGCCGAGCGTGACGCGCCAGCCGCCACCGGGCTCGGGGCCGTAGTGCAGCAGCGCATCGGTCAGGTCGGCGCGCTCCTGCATGCCGACGAGGCCCAACCCACCTCCGGGACGCGCGTCGAGCCCGGCCTCGAGCGGCGCCACGGGGGCCGGTGGCGGCCCGTTCACGACGCTGACCCGGAACACGGCCGGGTCCTTCGCGTCCAGGACGACTTCGCAGCGCGCCCCGGGCGCGTGGCGGACGACGTTGGCGAGGCACTCCTGCACCGTGCGGAAGGCGGCGAGCTGGGCGAGCGGCCCGACGGCACCCCACTGCTCGGCCGGGCTGCCGAGGACGGTGAGGGTCGCGTCGACACCCGCCGCGCGGGCGCGCTCCACGAGCGCCGGCACCGCCGCGAGCGTCTCGACCGGGCGTTCGGTGTCCTCCGGGGCGTCGCGCAGCAGGCGCACGAGGGTGCGCAGCTCCTCGAGCATCGCGGAGGTCTCGGCCCGCACCCGCTGCACGGCGACCTTCGCGGCGGCGGGGTCGACGTCGATCTGGCGCCCGATCGCCCCGGTCATCACGGCGATCCCCGACAGGTGGTGCGCGGCGATGTCGTGGAGCTCGCGGGCCATCGCCGCCCGCTCACGAGCCACGGCCGCCTCCACGCGGGCGCCGTGCTCACGGCTGAGCGCCTCGACCTGCCGGGCACGAGCTTGCGCCGCCTCTCGCCGGGAGCCGACGACGACGCCCGCCGACGCAGGGAGGACGACGATCCCGAGCGCCTGGGCCAGGGGGGCACCCAGCTGCACGAGGATCGGGGCACCGTCGGCGGGCTGAGCGATGAGCGTCCCGACGCCGACCAGCACCGCGGCGAGGCCCAGCGCCGGGGCCGTGCGGCGCACCGCCTCGACGACCGTCGCGGTGTACGCGGCGACGAGCACGGCGACGCTGGTCGTGCCGATGACCTCGCCGAGCCCGGCGAGGGCCGCCACCGGGACGCCGGCGGCCACGAGCCCGAGGACCAGGCGCGGGTGCGCGCGGCGCCGTGCGAGGACGAGCGCCTGCGCGACGACCACGGCGATGCCTGACCACCACGCTGCGCTCCCCGGCTGGGGGACACCGGCCCCGGCTTCGGGGTCCGCCTGCACCGCGGGCACGAGCAGGAGCAGCGCCGTGACGGCGACCAGGCAGACCGCACCCGGGA
The DNA here is from genome assembly GCF_050871525.1 of Kineococcus auxinigenes. Taxonomy (NCBI): domain Bacteria; kingdom Bacillati; phylum Actinomycetota; class Actinomycetes; order Kineosporiales; family Kineosporiaceae; genus Kineococcus; species Kineococcus auxinigenes. The sequence continues at coordinate 50,606 of NZ_JBKBCT010000005.1, forward strand.
CGGCCACCTCGGTGCGGGCGGGCGTCCCGGGGCGCAGGGGCATGGCCCACATCCTGCCAGCCCCGCGCACGGGGACGCCGGAGGTTCTCGTGCCGGGCGCCTCAGGGACGCGGCCGCACCACGGCGTGGACCGCGGGCCGTGGTCCTTTCGATGCAAACGCGCCGGTTGCCGCTTTCGCCGCTCGAACGGTACCCGTCGTCAGAACCAGGATCGGCCCCATGACCACCACCTCACCTCCCACCGCCGCGCACCGTCCGCGGACCGGCGGTTTCCTCGCGCCCATCCGCAGCCACCCCCTCACCAGTTTCTTCGTCCTCGCGAACGTCATGAGCTGGATCGCCTGGACCCCCTACGTCCTGTCCCAGCACGGCCTCGGTCTGTGGGCCTACCGCTTCCCCGACTCCTTCGGCGGCGGCCAGATCCTCGGTGTCCTGCCCGGCGCCTACCTCGGCCCGATCGCCTCGGCGCTGCTCATCACCGCCATCGCCGACGGCCGGGACGGGCTGCGGCGATGGACGAGCCGGATGTGGCGCTGGCGGGTCCGCTGGCACTGGTACGCCATCACTCTGCTCGGAGTGCCCGCCGCGATGCTGCTCACCGGGTTCGCCTTCTCCGGAGGGCAGGTCAGCGCACCGTCACTGCTCGCCATCTCCGCCTACGTCCCGATGCTGCTGATCCAGATGGTCACCACCGGCCTCGCGGAAGAACCCGGCTGGCGCGACTTCGCGCTGCCCCGCCTGCAGGACCGGTTCGGCCCGCTGGCCGGCTCGATGGTGCTCGGGCCGTTCTGGGCGCTGTGGCACGCCCCGCTGTTCCTCACCGAGTGGGGCGGGTGGCCGCACGCGCACTGGTCGCGGCCGGTGGCGTTCGTCGTGTTCTGCCTGGCGTTCAACCTGGTCATGACGTGGGTGTTCAACAGCACGGGGCAGAGCCTGCCGCTGGCGGTGCTCGCCCACGTCAGCGTCAACAACTTCGCGTCCGTCCTGTGGACGGACATCTTCCCCACGATCGACGAGGACCGCGCGATGGTGGCGACGGCCTCCGGGGCGGTGGTCGCTGCCGTCGTGCTCGTCATCGCCACCCGGGGGCGGCTGGGTCTGGACGGCCCCCGCAGGGTGGTGGGCGAGATCGGCGGCAGGCGTGCTGACCGCTGAGGCAGCCGGGTGCAGCTCACCGGACGTCCGGCTCGACGGCGTCGTCGAAGGCAGCCACCAGATCGCCCGGAGCCCGGTCCGAGTCGGCGACGACCACCTGCCCCCTCCACGACGCCGAACGGCGCGCCCGCCTGGGCGACCACCCGGGGACCGGGGACGCCAGCACGGGGGAACGCCGCCGAGGAGTCCTCCCCTGTCGCCGAAGGAACCCACCACGGCCGCGTCAACACCAGCCCGGGCACGCTGGCAGCCGCCAGCGGTGCGCCGCCGCCGCTCGGCTGGGGACCGTGAGCGTCCGACCGGGGCCACGAGCGCCGGTGAGGGGCGAGGCCCTCCGTCCCGGCAGGTGTCGGTGCGCTCAGCGCCTCAGGTGGCGCAGTCGTCGCAGACCAGTCGCCCACTACTGACATCGGAGCTGTCGTGCAGCCGACTGCGGTGCTTGACCAGGAAGCAGTCGGTGCAGCTGAACTCATCTCGCTGTCACAGCGGGACGCGCGCCGACAGTTCCTCGCCCGACGAGCCCGCCCCAGGCGGCTCGAAACCCGCAGCGACCTCCGGGGGAGTGGCCTCGATGCGCCTGCGACGCAGCGCGCGCCGGGTCGGTCGGTGGGCGCGGGCCTCGTCGGCGACGACCCGATCGACGCGGATCTCGCGGCCGGGCACCGAGAGGTCGGCCAGGGCGTCCAGCAACGGCAGCAGTCGCGGGTCGTCACCTGCTCGGCAGGGGTGAGGACGACGGCCAGCGGGAGGTGTCCCCGGGCGAGGTCTTCGATCCAGGGTGCGCACCTCCTCCTCCGGGCACCGGCGCAGTGCTGGTGGGCCCGGACGTGGGTGGAGTCGATGTCGATCACCATCGCGGTCGCTTCCCCGAGGGAGCTGCCGCAGTCGTCCTCGACCGCGACCTCAGCCAGGACCCGTTCCCAGGTGCCGTCCGCGGTCCACTTGCGCAGCCACTCGTGCGCCGCCTTCCACGACACGTGGCGTTCAGGCAGGTGCCGCCACGGCGCCCCAGTGCGCAGTTCCCACGAGATCGCGTTGACGAGCTGACGGAGGAGCCACCTCCCACGAAGCGGGGGAGTCTCACGAGCGCCCGTCGCGCTGCACCACCGGTGGCAGCACCGGCTCGATCTGCGTCCGTGCCTCGTCGAAGGCCTGACCACGACCCGCTCTGCCCACGTCGTCACGGTGACGCAGCCGCAAGATCTGCAGGACACGCCCCAGCAGCTGCTGCCCCTCCGGCGTCGAGGCCTGGGCACGACGAGCAGCGGGTCGTTCCTCCGCGACGGCGACCGACCAGGCCCGCGGCAACGACGAGGTGGTCGCAGGTCAGACCGCGGCTGCGCCACGGCCCGGTCCGTGCCACGATCCCCGCACGGCGATCGCGCGCGGCGACGCCGCACCGACCGAGCGACGAGGAGGCCCACCGTGCGCGTGGTGGTCATCGGGGCGACCGGGCACGTCGGCACCCACCTGGTGCCCCGCCTCGTGCGCGCCGGCCACGACGTCGTCGCGATCAGCCGCGGCACCCGCGAGCCCTACCACCCCCACCCCGCCTGGGACCGCGTCGAGCGCGTCACCGCCGACCGCGACGCCGAGGACGCCGCCGGCACCTTCGGCGAGCGCGTCGCCGCGCTGCGCCCCGACGCCGTGGTCGACATGGTCTGCTTCACCCCCGCCTCCGCCGCCCAGCTCGTCGAGGCGCTGCGCGGGCGCTGCGGGCACCTGCTGCACGCCGGCACCATCTGGGTCCACGGCCCCGCCACCGCCTCACCCCTGAGCGAGGACGACCCGCGCGAGCCGTTCGGCGACTACGGCACGCAGAAGGCCGAGATCGAGCGGCTCCTGCACGCCGAGACCCGCACCGGCGGCCTGGCCTGCACCGTGCTGCACCCCGGCCACATCAGCGGCGCCGGCTGGCCCGTCATCACCCCGCTGGGCAACCTCGACCCCGCCGTCTGGCACGCCCTGGCCACCGGCACCGAGCTGCCCGTGCCCGGCCTCGGCCTGGAGACCCTGCACCACGTGCACGCCGACGACGTCGCCCAGGCCTTCGAGCTGGCCCTGCACCGGCGCTCGCGGGCGGTGGGGGAGAGCTTCCACGTCGTCTCCGAGCGGGCGCTGACGGTGCGCGGGATGGCCGCGGCGGTCGCCGGCTGGTTCGGGCGCGAGGCGCTGCTGCGGCACGTGTCGTGGGAGGAGTTCCGCGAGCTGGCCGGCGAGCACGCGCAGGCGTCGTGGGAGCACCTCTCCCGCAGCCACAGCGCCTCGATCGCCAAGGCCCGCGCCCTGCTCGGCTACGCACCGCGCTTCACCTCGCAGGCCGCGGCGGCGGACTCGGTGCGCTGGGCGGCCGAGCGCGGCGAGCTGGACCTGGCCGGGCAGCGGGTGCCGCCGACCGCCTGAGGCGCGGGAACCGTTCGGGCAAGCGCTTGCCAGGTGACTGCGCGGCCTCGTACGGTCACTCGCAGCGGGAGGGCCGCACGCCGCTGAATCGTTTCGCGACGACGGCGTCGCGTGCCCCGGGCCCCCCACGGACGAAGGACGGGCGATGAGGCTTCTCCCACGTGCGACCACCGGTCGTGCGCTCGTGTGCGGCGGCGTCAGCGCCGCGCTGCTGGTGGCTCCCGCCACCACCGCCGGCGCCGGCCCCGGAGCGGACCGGACGCAGCACGGCACCGCCACCGGCACCGGCGTGCAGCTCGAGTGGCTCGACCGCGGCCTGGTCGCCGCGGCCACCGAGCGCGGCGTGTTCCTGTCGTGGCGGCTGCTGGGCCACGAGGTCACCGGCGCCACGGTGAACGGCGAGACCGGCCCGGGGTTCCGGGTCTACCGCGACGGCGCGCTCGTGACGACCGTCACCGGCAGCACGAACTGGCTGGACACCGCCGGCGGCGCCACGTCGCGCTACCGCGTGGTGCCCGTCGTCGGCGACCGCGAGGCCGGCCCTGTGGGGGAGGCGACCCCGTGGGGCGGGGCGTCCCTGGACGTGGCGCTGCGGAAACCGGCCGGCGGCACCACCCCGGCGGGGGAGCAGTACACCTACTCCGCCAACGACGTCAGCGCCGCGGACGTCGACGGCGACGGGCAGCTGGAACTCGTCGTGAAGTGGGACCCCTCGAACTCCAAGGACGTCTCCCAGGTCGGCTACACCGGCCGCACCTACCTCGACACGTACGAGCTGGACGGCACCCTGCTGGCGCGTTTTGACCTCGGCGTGAACATCCGCGCCGGCGCGCACTACACGCAGTTCCTGGTGCAGGACTTCGACGGCGACGGCCGCGCGGAGCTGATGCTCAAGACCGCCCCGGGCACCTCCAGCACCCGCTACGTCGACGGCGAAGCGGCCGGCACCCGGCCGATCACGCTGCTGCCGCAGGACGTGGCGGCGGGCGTCAGCCACGCCGACGACTACCGGCTCAGCGCCGCGGGTTACCGCGAGCACCTCATCGGGGTGCTGCGCGGCTGGCACGCGCACCCGGAGGTCCTCGCCGGGAACTGGCCGGCCACGGTCGAGGAGGCCCTGGACCTCGAACCCCGGTACTCCTACCCCCTGTCCCAGGCCGACGCCGCGGCGCTGGCCGACCACTTCATCGACGTCTACGCGCCCGCCCGCCCCTCCCGCAACGCGCTGCGGAACTTTGAGGGTTTCATCCTCACCGGACCGGAGTACCTCACCGTCTTCGACGCCGGCACCGGCGAGGAGCTGCAGACCGTCGCGTACGAACCCGGCCGCACCGACGACGGCCTGATGTGGGGCGACTACGCCATGTCCCGCATCGAACCGGGCAACCGCGTCGACCGGTTCCTCGCCAGCGTCGCCCACCTCGACGGAGAGCACCCCTCGGCGGTCTTCGCCCGCGGCTACTACACGCGCACGGCCCTGGTCGCCTACGACTGGGACGGTGAACAGCTGACGCGGCGCTGGTCGGTCGACAGCGGATTCACCCCCATGACCAACCCGTTCGACGACAGCCCGCACGGGCGCGACGGCACCGACCCGGAGTTCGGAACCCTCACCACGCAGGGTTTCCACTCCCTCAGCGCCGCCGACGTCGACGGCGACGGGCGGCACGAGGTCGTCTACGGCTCCGCCACGATCGACGACGACGGCTCCCTGCTGTACTCCTCGTTCGACACGTTGCCCGAGGGTTCCGCCGACCCCGGCGCGAACGCCCGGCTGGGCCACGGCGACGCCATGCACGTCACCGACATCGACCCCGACCGTCCGGGGCTGGAAATCTTCACCGTCCACGAGGGCGGCACCTCGGCCCCGTACGGCAACGCGCTGCGCGACGCCGCCACCGGCGAGACGATCTTCGGCACCTACTCCGGCCGCGACACCGGCCGCGGCATGATCGGCGACGTCGACCCCGCCACCCGCGGCATCGAGGTGTGGGCCTCCATGCCGAACGGCACGGACGGCTCCGGCCTGCTCAGCGCCCGAGGGGAGCAACTGGCCCCCACCACGCCCGGGACCAACCAGTCCATCCGCTGGGCCGCCGACGGCACCACCCAGATCGTCGAGGGCTCCGGCGACGCCACCCCTGTCGTGCGGGACTGGAACCGCGGCGTCCTGCTCACCGCCACCGGCACCCGCACGAACAACGGCACCAAGGGCAACCCGTCCCTGGTCGCCGACGTCCTCGGCGACTGGCGCGAGGAACTGGTGCTGCGCACCACCGACAGCACGGCGCTGCGCATCTTCCTCAGCACCGAGGTGACCGACCGTGCGGTGCGCACCCTGCTGCACGACGCGCAGTACCGCGACGAAGTCGCCCGGCAGCAGACCGGCTACAACCAGCCCTCCCACCCCGGCTTCCACCTCGCCTCCGACACCGACTTCACGAAGGTGCCCGCACCGGACGTGCTCGCCCCGAGCCCCGCGGTGCTCGGCGAGCGCGTGGCGCAGCTGTCCGCCGCCGGTGAGGTCACCGGGTCGGCGGCGAAGACCCTGCGCGCGCACGCGCGCAACGCGCAGCGCCACCTCGAACGCGGTCGCGCGCAGCAGGCCGGGCGCGAGCTGCAGCGCTTCCTCGACCGGCTCGAGCAGCCCCGGGGCAGCGGCCGCATCGACGAGCGCGCCGAGCGGGTGCTGCGGTACACCGCCACCTCCGCGATCGCCGCGCTGGGCTGAGCACCCGCACCCGGCCCGGCAGGTGCACCACGACCGTGTCGCCGGTGCGCTGCACCCACACCCCCGGCAGGGTCGAGACCTCCCGCAGCCACGCGAGCTTCCCCGCGCGCGAGACGCCCGTGGAGGCGCGCGCGGCGTCCAGGACCACCACGTCCGGCAACCGCTCCAGCGGGGTGTTCACCGACCAGCCCACCACCTCGTGCCCACCACCGGCCTCCCCGAGCAGGTACGGGCCGGAGGTGTTGTCCGCCGCCAGCCGCGAACCCCGCGGCAGCGCCTCGGTCGCCGCGCGCACCTGCTGCACGTACGCCCCCGGCCGCCACGTGCCCGACTGCCACGGCATCGACAGCGACCCCACCGGCAGCACCCACGCCGTCGTCGCCGCGCTCGCCCCGGCCGCCAGCACCGCCAGCAGCACCCGCGCCCGGCGCGCGCGCACCCGGCGCAGCACGTCCACCAGCGCCACCGCGGCCACCGGCACCAGCACCGCCCCGTAGTGCAACCCCGGCGACCAGTACGACGGCGTCACCGAGACCAGCCGCCACGCCAGCGTCGGCACCGCCAGCAGCGCCACCGGCGAGAGCACCCACAGCACCCCGCCCCCGGCCACCGCGGCCACCACCAGCACCGCGCGCGAGCGCAGCGCCTCACCGGCCGGCACCGGCTCCGGCGCCACCGCGGTGCGCGCGCTGCCCCCGAACGCCGCCAGCCGGCTCAGGTCGTGCGCGGGATCGACCAGCAGCATCGTCGCGAACGCCACCACCACCCCCGCCACCGCCGCCGCACCCAGCGCCAGGCCGGTCCGCCGCCGCCCGCGCAGCCACAGAAGCACCGCCACCACCGCCACCGTGGCGCCCATGTCCTCCTTGACCAGCAGCAGCGGCAGCGACCACAGCGCCGCCGCCCGGTGCCGGTGCTCGAGCAGGGCGGTGGCGCACAGCGCCAGCAGCGGCACCGCCAGGCACACCTCGTGCACGTCGAAGCGCGCCGCCGCCAGCGCCCCGTGCGCCACCGCCGTGCCCACCGCCACCGCCACCGCGGCCGGCAGCGGCAGGTGCCGCACCGCGCAGCGCGCCACCAGCGCCGTACCCAGCCCCAGCAGCAGCGCCTGCGCCACCACCAGCGAGCGCGGGTCCGGCCAGGCCGCCCACACCGGCCCGAACACCGCCGTGGCGGGGGAGAAGTGGTCACCCAGCAGCGGTGTGCCGCCCAGCACGGCGGAGGTCGGCAGCTGCCCGCGCGCCCACGAGGCCGCCGACTGGCTGAAGATGCCCAGGTCGTAGTTCGTGGCCTGCCCGCGGTGGAAGTGCCCCAGGCCGGTGCTCGCGCACAGCAGCGCCGACAGCGCCCCGGCCAGCACCACCAGGACCCCACCGGCGCGCGAGGCCGGCCGCCGGATCGGGGCGGCGGGAGCGGACGGGGGGCTGAGCGGCGCGGTCATCGCCGTCGATGATGCCGCCGCCGCGGCGCCCGGCCGACCACGGCCCTCCACCGCCCGTCACGGCCCGCCCGGGCGCACCTCCGGCGGCACCTAGACTCCTGGTGCCGCCCGCGCCCGCCGCGCCGGCCGGCACCCCCAGCACGCACCAGCCGCCAGCACACCCCAGCCCGCGAGGAGCCCCGTGGCAGTCCAGCCGATCCGCCTGTTCGGCGACCCGGTCCTGCGCCAGCGCGCCGAGGAGGTCACCACCTTCGACAAGGAGCTGCGCAAGCTCGTCAAGGACCTCGAGGACACCATGCTCGCCGCCCCCGGCGCCGGGCTGGCCGCCCCCCAGCTGGGCGTGGGGCTGCGCGTGTTCACCTACCACGCCGACGGCGAGCTGGGCCACCTCGTCAACCCCGTCCTGGACCTGTCCGAGGAGTGCCAGGACGGCGACGAGGGCTGCCTGTCCTTCCCCGGCATCGTCGCCGACACCCGCCGCTCCCTGCACGTGGTCGCCAAGGGCTTCGACCAGCACGGCGAGCCGATCACCGTCACCGGTTCGGAGTTCAAGGCCCGCGCCATCCAGCACGAGACCGACCACCTGGACGGGGTGCTGTTCATCGACCGCCTCGACAAGGCCCAGCGCAAGCTCGCCCTGAAGGCCGTGCGCGAGGCAGAGTGGCTCGGCCAGGGCACCCCGCAGGTCAAGGTCTCCCCCCACGCCACCTTCGGGCAGGCCCGCTAGTGCGCCTGGTCGTCGCCGGCACCCCCGAGGTGGCCCTGCCCTCCCTGGAAGCGCTGCTGGCCTCCACCCACGAGGTCGCCGCCGTCGTCACCCGCCCCGACGCGCGCGCCGGGCGCGGCCGGCGCGCCGCCGCCTCACCCGTGGCCACCCGCGCCCGCGAGGCCGGCCTGCCGGTGCTGCAACCGGCCACCCCGCGCGACCCCGAGTTCCTGGCGCAGCTGGCCGACCTGGCCCCCGACGCCTGCCCCGTCATCGCCTACGGCGCCCTGGTCCCGCCCGCCGCGCTGGCCGTGCCCCGTCTGGGCTGGGTCAACCTGCACTTCTCCCTGCTGCCCGCCTGGCGCGGCGCCGCCCCCGTCCAGCGCGCCCTCATGGCCGGCGACGACGTCACCGGCGCGTGCGTCTTCCAGCTCGAGCAGGGCCTGGACACCGGCCCGGTGTACGGCTCGCTCACCGAACCGGTCGGGCACCGCGACACCGCCGGCGACCTGCTCACCCGCCTGGCGCGCAGCGGCGCGCGACTGCTGCTCGACGTGCTCGACGCGATGCAGGCCGGCACCGCGTGCGCGGTGCCGCAACCGGCCGACGGCGTCAGCCTCGCCCCGAAGATCACCGTGGAGGAGGCGCGCGTGGACTGGAACGCCCCCGCCGCCGCCGTGGACCGGCACGTGCGCGCCTGCACCCCCGAGCCGGGCGCGTGGACCACGTTCCGCGGCGAGCGCCTCAAGCTGGCCCCCGTGCTGCCCCTGCCGCCCGGGCACGAGCCGGCGCCCGCCCCGGGCCGCGTCGCGGTGGGCAAGCGCCGGGTCCTGGTGGGCACCGGCGCCGGAGCGGTCGAGCTGGGGCACGTCCAGCCGGCCGGGAAGCGGGCCATGCCCGCGCTGGACTGGGCCCGCGGCGCGCGGCCCGAGGACGAGGAGCTGCAGTGACCCCGGGAGCCGACCGACCGGCATCGCGACGACCCGCCCAGGGCGGTGGGCGAGGCGGCGGGCAGGGCACGGACCCGCGCGCCGCTCGCGGTCCCGCCCGCGGCCCCGGCGGTGAGCAGACCCCGCGGCGCGGGGTCAAGCCCGACCGCTACACCCGCGTGGACGAGGCCCGGCGCGTGGCCTTCGCGGTGCTGCGCGCGGTGGACGAGGAGGACGCCTACGCCAACCTGGTGCTGCCCGGGCTGCTGCGCCAGCGCCGCCTGGGCGGGCGCGACGCCGCCTTCGCCACCGAGCTGGCCTACGGGGTGCTGCGCGGGCGCGGCACCTACGACGCGCTGCTGGCCACCGTCGTGGACCGCCCCTTCAGCGACCTGGACCCCGGTGTGCTGGACGCGCTGCGCATGGGCGCGCACCAGCTGCTGGCGATGCGGGTGCCCGACCACGCCGCGGTGGCCACCACGGTGGCCCTGGCGCGCAGCGAGCTGGGCGCCGGCCCGTCCGGCCTGGTCAACGCCGTGCTGCGCAGCGCCGTGGGCCGCGAGCTGGGCGAGTGGCTGGAGCAGGCCGCGCCCCCGGCGGACACCGACGAGGGCCTGGCGGTGCGCACCTCGCACCCGCAGTGGGTGGTGCGCTCCCTGCGCGAGGCGCTGCGCGCGCACGGCCACGACACCGCCGAGCTGGGCGAGCTGCTGGCCGCGGACAACACCCCCGCCGCGGTGGCGCTGACCGTGCTGCCCGGCCTGGCCACCCCGGAGGAGCTGCTCAGCGACGACCGCGCCCTGACGGTGCGCCCGGGCCGGTGGTCGCCGACCGCGGTGCTGCTCGAGCGCGGCGACCCGGGCCTGGTGCCCGCCGTGCGCCAGGGCCGCGCCCGCGTGCAGGACGAGGGCAGCCAGCTGGTGGCGCACGTGCTGGCCGCCGCCGACGTCGACGGGCGCGACGAGCGCTGGTTGGACCTGTGCGCCGGCCCCGGCGGCAAGGCCGCCCAGCTGGCCGCCGCCGCCGTGCAGCGCGGTGCGCACCTGACGGCCGTGGAGGTCGCCGCGCACCGCGCGCAGCTGGTGCGCCAGGCGCTGTCCGCGCTGCCGCAGGGCCCCGGCGGGGCGGTCGAGGTGCGCGTGGGCGACGGGCGCGAGGTCGGCGCCGACGAGCCGGGCACCTACGACCGCGTCCTGGTCGACGCGCCCTGCACCGGCCTGGGCGCGCTGCGCCGCCGGCCCGAGGCGCGCTGGCGGCGCACCCCGGCCGACCTGGGCACCCTCGGCCCGCTGCAGCGCGCCCTGCTGGGCTCGGCGATCGACGCGCTGCGCCCCGGCGGGGTGGTGGCCTACGCCACCTGCTCGCCGGTGCTGGCCGAGACCCGCCTGGTCGTCGACGACGCGGTCAAGGCCGCCGCCAAGCGCGGGGTGGCCGTGGAGCGGCTGGACACCCCCGCGGTGCTGGCCCGCGTCGCCCCCGGTCTCCAGGGCGCCGCGGCCGGCACCGCGGTGCAGCTGTGGCCGCACACCCACGGCACCGACGCCATGCACGTCGCCCTGCTGCGCCGCACGTCCTGAGCGCGCCGGCGCGCCGCACGTCCTGAGCGGCGGTGCGCGCGCCGCGGCACCGCGCGCGGGGCTCGGCGGGCAGGATGGCCCGGTGACCTGGGTCGAGGACGTCCACCGCCGCGCCGACGAGCAGCTGCCCGGCTACGTGGCGGAGTACTTCGCCACCGCCGCCGGGCGCGGGCAGTGCCAGCGCGAGGGCCTGGCGGCGTGGGAGGCGCTGCGGCTGCGGCCCAGCGTGCTGCGCGACACCAGCCGCGTGAGCACCGCCACCACCGTGCTGGGCACCCCGGTGTCCATGCCCGTGCTGGTGGCCCCCATGGCGCAGCAGGTCGCCGCCCGCCCCGAGGGGGAGGTGCTCACCGGCCGCGCCGCGGCCGCCGCCGGCACCGTGCTGGGGGTCTCCACCAACACCGGGGTGAGCTTCGCCGACGTCGCCGCCACCGGTGCGCCCTGGTGGTACCAGGTCTACGTCATGCAGGACCGCGACCTGACGCGGCTGCTCGTCGAGCGCGCCGCCGCCGCCGGCGCCTCGGCCCTGGTGCTGACCGTGGACACCACCGCCCTGGCACCGGCGCTGCCCGGGGTGGAACCCACCGAGTGGCCCGACACCTACCGCAAGGCCCGCGTGGTCAACCTCACCGACGCCGAGCGCGCCGCCGCCGGCCCGCACGCGCTGCGCACCGCGGAGGACCTGACCCCCGGCGTCATCGGCTGGCTGCGGGAGCTCTCCGACCTGCCGGTGGCCGTCAAGGGCGTGCTGACCGCCCGCGACGCGCGCCGCTGCGTGGACGCCGGCGCCGACGCCGTCATCGTCTCCACCCACGGCGGCCGGCGCCTGGGCACCTCGATCACCAGCGCCCGCGCCCTGCCCGAGGTCGTCGCCGAGGTCGGCGAGCAGGTCGAGGTGCACGTCGACTCCGGCGTGCGCGAGGGCTCGCACGTCGTGGCGGCCCTGGCGATGGGCGCGCGCGCCGTGCACGTGGGCCGGCCGGTGCTGTGGGGGCTGGCCGCCGACGGGCAGGACGGTGTGAGCGCCGTGCTGGAACGGCTGCGCGCCGACCTGGTCACCACGCTGCGCCAGCTCGGGGTGGGCGACGTGGCGCAGCTGCGCCCGGCGGACGTCGCCCACCCCTGAGCCCCCCTCCGGGCCGGGTGCGCGGCACGCCGCGACACGCCGGGACGCGCTCGAGGTGCGCGCAGCGCCCGGTGCGAGCAGCGTGGGACCCCGACCGCACCAGCAGGAGGAAGACCCGTGCCGCTCGAACCCGACGCCCCCGCGCAGGACGCCGACCACGACCACGACGCCGTGGAGATCACCTACGACGAGCAGCGCTACCCCGCGCGCCCGCAGCGGCTGCGGGCGCGCGCGCAGCTGCGCGGCGGCCCCGGCGCCTCGCGCCGGGTGGCCGACCCCCGCGCCGCCGACGGCTCCAACCCCGCGTACGTGCAGTGGCTGGTGGGCCAGTCGATGCTCGCCGACGCGGACGTGCTCTCGCGGCAGCTGTCGGGGCAGCCGGCGATGTGGCGCAACCCGTACGCGCGCCCGGACGCGCGCCGGGCCCTGGCCACCGCCTCGGTGTGGTTCACCGCCTACCCGATCTCCCTGATCACCGGGCCGGGGGAGTCCTTCCTGGCGTCCCTGGGCAGCGACGAGCTGTGGCGCGCGTTCCAGGACATCGGCATCGACGCGGTCCACACCGGTCCCGTCAAGCGCGCCGGCGGGCTGTCGGGGTGGAACGAGACCCCCAGCGTCGACGGGCACTTCGACCGCATCAGCACCCACATCGACCCCCTCTTCGGCACCGAGGAGGAGTTCCGGGTGGTGTGCGAGGTCGCCGAGCGCCACGGCGGCAGCGTCATCGACGACATCGTGCCCGGCCACACCGGCAAGGGCGCCGACTTCCGCCTGGCGGAGATGGCGTACCGCGAGTACCCGGGCATCTACCACATGGTGGAGATCCCCGAGGAGGACTGGCACCTGCTGCCCGACGTGCCCGCCGGCGCCGACGCCGTCAACCTCGACGCCGCCACCGAGCACGAGCTGGCCGAGCACGGCTACATCATCGGCGCCCTGCAGCGCGTCATCTTCTACGCCCCGGGCGTGAAGGAGACCAACTGGTCGGCCACCGCCCCGGTCACCGGCGTGGACGGCAAGGTGCGCCGCTGGGTGTACCTGCACTACTTCAAGCAGGGCCAGCCCTCCATCAACTGGCTGGACCCCACCTTCGCCGGGATGCGCCTGGTCATCGGCGACGCCCTGCACTCCCTGGGCGACCTGGGCACCAGCGCGCTGCGCCTGGACGCCAACGGCTTCCTGGGCGTGGAGAAGTCCGCCGAGGGCCTGCCGGCGTGGTCCGAGGGGCACCCCCTCTCGCACGCCGCCAACCACGTCATCGCCGGGATGGTCCGCAAGGTCGGCGGGTTCACCTTCCAGGAGCTGAACCTGACGATGGAGGACATCCGCGACACCGGCCGCGTCGGCGCGGACCTGTCCTACGACTTCGTCAACCGCCCCGCCTACCACCACGCCCTGGCCACCGGCGACACCGAGTTCCTGCGCCTGACGCTGCGCACGTCGCTGGAGACCGGCGTGGAACCGGTCAGCCTCGTGCACGCCCTGCAGAACCACGACGAGCTGACCTACGAGCTGGTGCACTGGGCCACCCTGCACAGCCAGGACACCTACCGCTTCCGCGGCCGCGAGACGACGGGGGCGGAACTGGCCGAGACGGTCCGCGCGGACCTGCTGGCCCACCTGACCGGCGAGGCCGCCGACTACAACCACGTCTTCACCACCAACGGCATCGCCTGCACGACCGCGTCCGTCATCGCCGCCACGCAGGGCCTGCGCACCCTGGAGGAGATCGACGAGGCCCACGTGGAGGGCATCCGCCGCGCCCACCTGCTGCTGGCGATGTTCAACGCCTGGCAGCCGGGCGTGTTCGCCCTGTCCGGCTGGGACCTGACCGGCACCCTGCCGGTGCCCGCCGGGCAGGTGCGCGACCTGATCGAGGGCGGCGACACCCGCTGGGTGCACCGCGGCGCCCACGACCTCATGGACGTCGCCCCGCAGGCGAGCGCCTCCGCCTCCGGCATGCCGCGCGGGCGCGCGCTGTACGGCTCCCTGCCCGAGCAGCTGGACTCCGAGACCTCCTTCGTCGCGGGCCTGCGCGGGGTGCTGGCCGTGCGCGCCAAGCACGGCATCGCCGCCGCCACCCAGATCGACGTCCCGCCCGTGGCGCACCCCGGCATGCTCGTCATGGTCCACCGCCTCGACGACGGCGACCCGGCCCGCACCGACGCCCCCGTGCAGGTCACGGTGCTGAACTTCACCGGCGAGACCATCGAGGGCACCGTGCGCTCCGACGCCCTCGAACCGCGCCACGCGGTCGTCGACGCCGCCACCGGCGGGGAGATCGGCTGGGTGGACGACCTGCGCAGCTTCGGGGTGTGGCTGGGCCCGTACGCCGGGCTGTTCCTGGTGCTCACCGCCCCCGGCGAGCACGACGCCGCCGTGCAGGGCGAGACCCTGGGCCGGCCCGAGGGCTCCTGAGGCGCACCGGCGCCCGCGCACCGGCCACCCCGGCCGCACCGCGCGGGCGCCGCTAGGGTCGCGCCGTGACGATCCAGGTCAACCCCAGCATCCTGTCCGCCGACTTCGCCAACCTGGCCGCGGAGCTGGAGCGCATCTCCACCGCCGACGCCGCCCACGTGGACGTCATGGACGGCCACTTCGTGCCCAACCTGACCCTGGGCCTGCCGGTCGTCGAGGCGCTGCGCGCGGTCTCCCCGATCCCGCTGGACTGCCACCTGATGATCGAGGCGCCCGACCGGTGGGCACCGGCGTACGCCGAGGCCGGTGCCCAGGGCGTCACCTTCCACGCCGAGGCCGCCACCGCACCGGTGCGCCTGGCCCGCGAGCTGCGCGCCGCCGGCGCCCGCGCGGGCCTGGCGCTGCGCCCGGCCACCCCGCTGGAGCCGTTCGTGGACCTGCTCGGCGAGTTCGACATGCTGCTGGTGATGACCGTCGAGCCCGGCTTCGGCGGGCAGTCCTTCCTCGACGTGACCCTGCCGAAGATCCGCCGCGCCCGCGCCGCCATCGGCGCCTCCGGCCTCGACGTGCGCCTGCAGGTCGACGGCGGCGTCTCCTCCACCACCATCGAGCGCGCCGCCGAGGCCGGTGCCGACGTCTTCGTCGCCGGCTCGGCCGTCTACGGGGCCGAGGACGCCGCCGGCGCCGTGGATCAGCTGCGACGCCTGGCCACGGCCGCCTGCGCGCACTGACACCGCACTGACACCGCACCGCCGCCCGCGCGGCACCCGCGTGGCACACTGACGCGACCGGCCGGCCCCCCTCGGGGGGCATCCGGAACAGCAGCACAGCAGGAGAAGTTGAACCGAACGACACGCGTGCTCCGGGGTCGGTGCAATTCCGAACCGGCGGTGACAGTCCGCGAGCCCCCACCTCGGTGACGGGCCGACCCGGTGGAACTCCGGGACCGACGGTGAGAGTCCGGACGGGAGGCGGCACGCGGGTCGAGCGGGCGCACCCGCGCGTCCAGCGGCACCGAGCCGCCCACCGCGCCGGGGTGCCCGCACGACCCGTCCGAGCGGTGCGCGCCCGCGCGCCCGCCGCGCCACCCCTCGCCCGGACCGCCCGACGGCGCGAGAGCGAGGAACGCGGTGCCCCACCAGCACGGGCGCGAGAGCGACCGGTACGAGGCCGACCGGCACGAGGCCGAGACCTCCGCGATGCGCCGCGCCCTGCAGCTGGCCGCCCGCGGCCCGGCCACCGGCCCCAACCCCCGCGTCGGCTGCGTCCTGCTGGCCCCCGACGGCCGCGTCCTCGCCGAGGGCCACCACCGCGGCGCCGGCACCGCGCACGCCGAGGCCGCCGCCCTGGCCGACCTCGCCGCCCGCGGCGGCACCGCGGCCGGATGCACCGCCGTGGTCACCCTCGAACCGTGCACCCACACCGGGCGCACCGGCCCCTGCGCGCAGGCCCTGCTCGCCGCCGGCGTCGCCCGCGCCGTCATCGCCGACACCGACCCCAACCCCGCCGCCGCCGGGGGAGCGGACCTGCTGCGCGCCGCCGGCGTCGACGTCGAGGTCGGCCTGCTCGCCGAGCAGGCCCGCACCCTCAACGAGCGCTGGGCCACCGCGGTGGCCCGCCACCGCCCCTGGGTGACGTGGAAGTTCGCCGCCACACTCGACGGGCGCTCCGCCGCCGCCGACGGCACCAGCCGCTGGATCACCTCCGCACCCGCCCGCGCCGACGTGCACCGCCTGCGCGCCGCGCACGACGCCGTCCTGGTCGGCACCGGCACCGCCCTGGCCGACGACCCCGCCCTGACCGTGCGCGCCCCCGACGGCACCGACGCCCCCGGCCCGCAGCCGCTGCGCGTGGTCGCCGGCCTGCGCGAGCTGCCCGCCGGCGCCCGCCTGCGCGACGGGCGCGCGCAGCTGCTGCACCTGCGCACCCGCGACCCCCACCAGGTCCTCGCCGCCCTGGCCGGGCGCGAGGTGCGCACCGTCCTGCTCGAGGGCGGCCCGGCGCTCGCCGCCTCCTTCGCCCGCGCCGGCCTGGTCGACGAGGTCGTGGCCTACCTCGCCCCCGCGCTGCTGGGCGCCGGGGTGGCCGCCGTGGCCGACCTGGGCGTCACCGGCATCGCCGGCGCCCTGCGCCTGGACCTGGCACCGGGCCCGGACGCGGTGGTGCGCGTGGGCGAGGACGTGCGCCTGACGGCCCGCCCGCGCGCCCGGACCCAGCACGACCAGCCCCCGCACGACCAGCCCCCGCACGACCAGCCCCCGCACGACCAACGCCAGCACACCACCAGCACGCCCCACGTCGAGGAGGTCGCCCGTGTTCACCGGGATCGTTGAGGAGGTCGGCGAGGTCGTCGCCGTGCGGCGGGGCGCGGACTCCGCCCGCCTGAGCGTGCGCGGCCCGCTCGTCACGTCCGACGCCGTGCACGGCGCCTCCATCGCCGTGGACGGGGTGTGCCTGACGGTCGTGGACCAGCCCGAGCCCGGCGTGTTCACCGTCGACGTCATGGCCGAGACCCTCGCGCGCAGCTCCCTGCGCGAGGTCGCCCCCGGCCGGCGCGTCAACCTCGAGCGGGCCATGGCCGCCTCGTCCCGCTTCGGCGGTCACGTCGTGCAGGGCCACGTCGACGGCACCGGCACCGTGCTGGCCCGCACCCCCGGCGAGGCGTGGGAGGTGGTGCGCGTGGGCATCGAGCCGGCCCTGGCGCGCTACGTCGTCGAGAAGGGCTCCATCACCGTCGACGGCACCTCCCTGACCGTCTCCGCCGTCAGCGCCGTGGACGACCCGGCCCCGTGGTTCGAGGTCTCGCTGATCCCCACCACCCTGCAGCTGACGACGCTGGGTGCTCGCGCGGTGGGCGAGCCGGTGAACCTGGAGGTCGACGTGCTCGCCAAGTACGTCGAGCGCATCACCGCCGGCCTGGCCGCGCGCGCGAGCGCGGCGGGGGAGCGCTCGTGAGCGCGGTGGACACCCCGGGCACCTCCAGCGTCTCCGCCGCCGTGCAGGCCGCGGTCGACGCCCTGCGCGCCGGCCGGCCCGTCCTGGTCACCGACGACGCCGACCGCGAGAACGAGGGCGACGCCGTGCTGTCGGCGGCGCTGGCCACCGCGGAGTGGATCGGCTGGACCGTGCGGCACACCTCCGGGATGCTGTGCGCGCCCATGCCCGCCGAGCGTGCCGAGGCGCTGGCCCTGCCGCGCATGGTCGAGCGCAACGAGGACTCCCTGCGCACCGACTACACCGTCAGCTGCGACGCCGCCGCCGGCACCACCACCGGCATCTCCGCCGCCGACCGCGCCCGCACCGCCCGCGTGCTGGCCGACCCCGCGGCCGTGCCGGGCGACCTGGTGCGCCCCGGGCACGTCTTCCCGCTGCGCGCGCGCCCCGGTGGGGTGCTGGAGCGCCCCGGGCACACCGAGGCCGCCGTGGACCTGTGCCGGTTGGCGGGCCTGCCGCCGGTGGCCGTGATCGCCGAGCTCGTCGAGGACGACGGCTCCATGTCGCGCTGGGAGCAGATCACCGCGCTGGGCCGGCGGCACGAGCTGCCGGTGCTGACCATCGCCGACCTGCGCGCGCACCTGCGCGCGCAGGCCCCGCAGGAACGACCCACCCCGCAGGAACAGCCCACCCCAGGAGGAACAGCGTGAGCGGAGACGGCAGCCCCGAGATCGAGGTGGACGGCAGCGGCCTGAAGGTGGCCGTGGTCGCCGCACGCTGGCACCAGGAGGTCATGGACGGGCTGCTGGCCGGCGCCCGCCGCGCCCTGGCCGACTCGAACGTCACCGAGGTCACCGAGGTGCGCGTGCCCGGCGCCTTCGAGCTGCCCGTGGCCGCCGCCCGCCTGGCCCGCACCGGGCACGACGCCGTCGTGGCCCTGGGCGTCGTCATCCGCGGCGGCACCCCGCACTTCGAGTACGTGTGCGACGCCGCCACCGCCGGGCTGACGCAGGTGGCCGTGAGCACCGGCGTGCCCGTCGGCTTCGGCGTGCTCACCGTCGACAACGAGGCGCAGGCCCTGCACCGCGCAGGCCTGCGCGGCTCGCGCGAGGACAAGGGCCGTGAGGCCGTCCTGGCCGCCCTGGAGACGGTCGTGGCCCTGCGCGAGGTCGCCCGCCTGCGCTGAGGCCTGCGCCGAGGCCTCAGCCCCCGCACGCGCGCCGCCCGGTCCCCGCCGCGCGTGCGGGGGCCGCACCGGCGCACCGCGGCGCACCGCCTAGACTCCCGGCACGTGAAGACCTTCGACGCCCTGTTCGCCGAGCTGACGGACAAGGCCCGCACCCGCCCGGCGGGTTCCGGCACCGTCGTGGAGCTGGACGCCGGCGTGCACGCCATCGGCAAGAAGGTCGTCGAGGAGGCGGCCGAGGTGTGGATGGCCGCCGAGCACGAGTCCGCCGAGCGCACCGCGGAGGAGGTCTCCCAGCTGCTGTACCACCTGCAGGTGCTGATGATCGCCCGCGGTCTCACCCTCGACGACGTCTACGCCCACCTCTGAGCCCCACCTCCGAGCCCACCCCCGAGGTCGGGTTCGAGCCCCCCGTGAGCGCCCCCGAGAGGAAGTCCGTGCTGCGCATCGCCGTCCCCAACAAGGGGTCGTTGTCCGAGGCCGCCAGCGCGATGCTGCGCGAGGCCGGTTACAACCAGCGCCGCGAGGCCAAGGAACTGCTGCTGGACGACCCGGAGAACAACGCCCAGTTCGTCTTCCTGCGCCCGCGCGACATCGCCCTGTACGTCGGCTCGGGCACCCTGGACGTCGGCATCACCGGCCGCGACCTGCTGCTGGACTCCCGCGCCCCCGCCGACGAGGTCCTGCAGCTCGGCTTCGCGCGCAGCACCTTCCGCTTCGCCGGGCGGCCCGGCACCGCCTCGTCCGTGGCCGACCTGCAGGGCCGGCGCATCGCCACCAGCTACTCCGGCCTGGTCGGTGAGCACCTGGCCCAGCACGGCGTGTCCGCCGACGTCGTCCACCTCGACGGAGCCGTGGAGACCGCCGTGGCCCTGGGCATCGCCGACGTCATCGCCGACGTCGTGGAGACCGGCACCACGCTGCGCGCCGCCGGCCTGGAGGTCTTCGGCGAGCCCGTCATGCGCTCGGAGGCGGTCCTGGTGCGCTCGCGCGGCGCCCAGGCCGACCCGGCCGTCGACGTCCTCGTGCGCCGCCTGCAGGGCGTCCTGGTCGCCCGCCAGTACGTGATGGTCGACTACGACTGCCCGGAGGACCTCGTCGAGCGCGCCATCACCGTCACCCCCGGCCTGGAGTCGCCCACCGTCTCCCCGCTGGCCCGCCCCGGCTGGGTCGCGGTGCGCGCCATGGTGGAGCGCTCGGCGACCAACCGCGTCATGGACGAGCTGTACGACGTCGGTGCGCGCGCCATCCTCGTCACCAGCATCCACGCCTGCCGCCTGTGAACGAGCCCACCGCCCGTCAGCGCCGCGCGCCCGAGGACGCCCCCTTCCGCCCGCGGCGGGCCCGCCCGGTGGGCCTGGCCGTGGCCGCCGGGCTGGCGGTGGTCCTGGTCGGCATGGCCGTGGGCCTGTCGCTGGCGGAGAGCACGGACTGGACCGTGCTGGACTCCGTGTTCACCACCGTCTTCGGGGTGCTGCTGTGCGGCGGGATCGTGCGCGTGGTCTCCGTGCGCGCGGTGCCCACCGAGGAGGCGCTGGTGGTGCGCAACGTCTTCCTCACCCACCGGGTGCGCTGGGAGGAGGTGACCGGCGTGCGCTTCGGGCGCGACGACCCCTGGCTCGTCCTGGACACCGGTGACGACGAGGAGCTGGCCGTCATGGCCGTGCAGCGCGCCGACGGCGAGCACGCCCGCGCCGAGGCCCAGCGCCTGGCCCGCCTGGTGCGCCGCCACGCCCCGCACGCCCTGCGGGACTGAACCCGCCGCGACTCAGCCGCGCACGACGCGCCAGCGAGCCCCGGTGCCGGCGGCACCGCCCGACGGCTCGCCCCGCGGATCGCTGCTGAGCACCACGTCCGCCGCCGCGCGCGCGTCGCAGCGGGCGAACAGCTCCCGCTCCTGCGCCGCCCACCGCCGCCAGTGCGGGGCGAAGACCTCCCCGTCGCGCCGCAGCGCCCGCTGCCGGCGCACCCGCTCGCCGGCGCCCACCCACACCAGCAGGTGCGGGCGCACGCGCGTGCACCCGGCCCCCACCCCCTCCACGACCAGCACCGGGGCCGGCGGCACCGTCACCCGCGGACCGGGCCGTCCCGCCACCCAGTCCCAGCGCGGCGGGCTCGCCACCCGCCCCTCGCGCAGCGGCACCAGCACCTCCCGCTCCAGCACCCGCACCCCCGCGGCCAGCCCGTCCCAGCCCGGGTAGAGCTCGTCCAGGTGCAGCACCGGCGCTCCCAACCGCGCCGCCAGCAGCTGCGCCAGGTGCGTCTTACCGCTGCCCGAGCGCCCGTCCACCGCCACCACCCGCGGACCCGCCACCGGTTCCGGTGCCGCCGCCGCCCGCTCGGCCAGCAGGTCCAGCACCGCCCCGGCGCCCACGGGCGCCCCGGGCCGCTGGGGCACCGTCAGGACCACGTGCGGACTAGAACCACGTCGGGCACCACGGCTCCTGCTCCCCGGCCAGCATCGACTGCAACCGCCGCACCGCCTGCGCCGAACCCACCACCCGGCCCGCGCTCGCCAGCGCGAGCGCCGAGGTGCCGCCCAGCAGCAGCGCCCCCAGCTCCGCCGCACCCAGCACCACGTCCGGCTCGCGCGAGGTCGCGGTCACCTCCGCGCACGTCCACCCGTCCTGCCCGCAGCGGCGCGCGTCCACGTGCAGCAGCACCGTCGCCCCCGCCGGGCCCCGCGGGTCCAGCACCCGCAGCACGAGCGTGCCGCACGCCAGGTAGCGCCGCGCCGCCAGCGCCCCGACCGCGTCCAGCGGCCGCACCCACAGGAAGTCGTCCACCGCACCGCGCTGCACCGCCCGCGGGTCCTCCAGCAGCAGCGGCAGCAGTTCGTCCACCGGGCGGTCCTTCGCGGTGACCGTGCGCACCCAGTCCAGCGAGAGCACGAACTGCCACAGGTCCCGGTAGACGCCCGGGTCGGCGGCGTGCAGGTCCAGCACCCGCGCCGAGCACCGCGAGACGCGCCCGGCCCACTCCTCGGCCACCTCGTAGACCGCGTACCCGTCCGCCACCCCCGCCGCGTCGCGGTGCAGCACCACGTGCGCGCTCGCCCCCAGCGCCCGCGACCCGCCCGGGCGCGTCCACTGCCGCCACCACGTCTCCTCGCGCACCAGCCCACCCGGCCGCGCCCGGCGGCCGGCGTCGTGCACCGCCGCCAGCTCCGGCCACGCCCGCTGCGCCGGCACCAGCTCCAGGCGCCCGGACCCGCGCGGGGCGTCCGGGCGGAACCGGCACGAACCCGCGTCCACGGACAGGCTCACCGCCGCCGTGGCCGTCCCGAACCCGAAGCGCCCGTAGATCGGCGCCTCCGCCGCGATCAGCGCCGCCAGCGCGTGCCCCTGCTCGCGCGCCCGGCGCAGGTCCGCGTCGATCATCCGGCGCAGCAACCCGCGGCGCCGGTGGGTGGGCAGCACGCTGACCGAGGAGACCGCGTTCACCGGCACCGGCCCCGCCCCCGGCACGGTCAGCTGGGAGTCGAACGAGCGGTACGTCGCCACCCACCGGCCGGCGTCCACCACCCCCGACAAGCGCTGCCCCGCCACCCGCTCCGCGGCCTCACGCGCCCAGCGCTCCTGGTCCTGCGGGGCCGGGGCCGGCTCCAGGAACGCCACGCGCGGCACCTGCCGCCACGCCGCCACCGCCTCGACGTCGGCGGGGTCGAGGTCCCGCAGCGGCAGGGCAGCGGCGTCCAGGTCCGTCACCCGCCCGACGCTACCGGTGCCGCGTTCCCACTACCCTCCTGCCGTGAGCGTCGCCGTGCGTGTGATCCCCTGCCTCGACGTCGACGCCGGCCGCGTCGTCAAGGGCGTCAACTTCGCCGACCTGCGCGACGCCGGCGACCCCGTCGAGCTCGCCCGCCGCTACGACGCCGAGGGCGCCGACGAGCTCACCTTCCTCGACGTCACCGCCTCCTCCGCCTCCCGCGAGACCACCTACGAGGTCGTCGCCCGCACCGCCGAGCAGGTCTTCATCCCCCTGACCGTCGGCGGCGGCGTGCGCTCGGTCGCCGACGTCGAGCGCCTCCTGCGCGCCGGCGCCGACAAGGTCGGCGTCAACACCGCCGCCATCGCCCGCCCCGAGCTGATCACCGAGATCGCCGAGCGCTTCGGCTCGCAGGTCCTGGTCCTGTCCGTCGACGCCCGCCGCACCCCGCCGGGCACCCCCACCACACCCTCGGGGTACGAGGTCACCACCCACGGCGGCCGCCGCGGCACCGGCCTGGACGCCGTCGCCTGGGCCGTGCGCGCCGCCGAGCTCGGCGCCGGGGAGGTCCTGCTGAACTCCATGGACGCCGACGGCACCAAGGCCGGCTTCGACCTGCCGATGCTCACCGCCGTGCGCGCCCGCGTCAGCGTCCCCCTCATCGCCAGCGGCGGCGCCGGCGCCGTGGAGCACTTCGCCCCCGCCGTGGCCGCCGGCGCCGACGCGGTCCTGGCCGCCAGCGTCTTCCACTTCCAGCAGCTGACCATCGGCCAGGTCAAGGACGCCCTGCGCACCGCCGGCGCGCCCGTGCGCTGAGCGCCCACCGCGGACCCCGGCGGGCACCCGTCCCGGTCCGCCGCCGGCACCCGAGCGGGTCCCCGGCCGCCTCAGCGCGCGGCCGGGAACGCCGCCTCGAAGGCACGCACCGCCTCGACGCCGCCGTCCACCTCCACCAGCGCCCGCGAACGCCGCCCGAACGCGTGCAGCAGCAGCTCCTGCGGCTCACCGCGCACAGCGATCGAGACCGCACCGGAGCGCACCACCGCCCGCGGACCGCCCGGCACCACCAGCACCACACCCACCGGCGAGCGCCGGTACGCCGCACGACCCAGCAGCTTCACCGACCGCCACAGCCCCTCGGACTCCCCGCGCGCCAGCGCCCGCGGCCGCCACCCCTCCTGCGCACGCCGCACGTCCTCGCGGTGCACGAAGAACTCCAGCGAGTTCACCGCCGCACCCACCGGCCGCCACCGCGCCGGGCTCACCGCCGGCGGCCCCGAGCGCACCCGCTGCACCAGCGCCTCGAACGGCTCCTCCCGCCAGCGCCCCTGCACCCGATCGGCGCGCGCGCCCAGCGCCGGCACCGCCCGCGCCAGCGCGTGCCCGACCAGCACGTCCGGGCGCCCGTCGCGCACCGCCAGGTGCACCAGCAGGTCCCGCACCGCCCACCCCTCGCACAGCGTGGGCGCTCGCGGGCCGGCGCGCAGCGCGTCGTCGCACAGTCCGTCGCGTTCTCGGGCGGCATCGGGTCCGGGCACGGCGCGATGCTCGCACAGGCCGGTGCGACGATGGGGCCCGTGCCCGCCGAGACCACCCCCGCACCCGCCAGCCCTCCCGGCGCCGCCCCCGCGGCAGAGGCCGGCGAGCTTCCCGGCGAGCCCGGCGCCGCGACGCTGGAGCCGGCCCTGGCCGCCCGCCTCAAGCGCGACGCGGCGGGCCTGGTGTGCGCGGTGGTGCAGCAGCACGACACCCGCGAGGTGCTCATGGTCGCCTGGATGGACGACACCGCCCTGGCCCTGACCCTGAGCACCGGGCGGGCGACCTACTGGTCGCGCAGCCGCGGTGCGCTGTGGCGCAAGGGCGACACCTCCGGGCACGTGCAGCACGTCAAGCGGGTCTCGCTGGACTGCGACGGCGACGCGCTGCTGGTGGAGGTCGACCAGGTCGGGGCCGCCTGCCACACCGGCGAGCGCACCTGCTTCGACGCCGCAGAGCTGCCCGTGCGCGCGGGCACCGGCGCGTGAGCGCGCGCGGGCGCGCGCCGGTGCTCCTGGCAGCGGCCGCCGGAGCGGTGCTGGCCCTGGCCGCGGGGGCGCCCACCTGGGTCCTGGGCCGGGCCGAGACCGCCGCGGGGCTGCGCGAGGTGAGCGCCGCCGGGCGCGAGGCGGCCCCGGTCGCCACGGCGCTGGCGCTGGTGGCGCTGGCGGCGGTGGTGGCCTGCTCGCTGGGGCGCCGCACCGCCCGCACCCTGGCCGCGGTGGTCCTGCTCCTGGCCGGGGCCGGTGCGGCCGCCTCGGCCGGCGCAGTGCTGAGCTCCCCGCAACCGGCCCTGAGCGCTGCGGCACGGGCCGTCAGCGGCCGCAGCGACCCGCAGCTGCAGCAGGTGAGCACCCGCCCCTGGCCGCTGGTGTGCGCCGCAGGCGGGGCGCTGTGCGCCGCCGCCGGCGCGGCCGCGCTGGTGCGCGGGCGCGCCTGGAGCGCGCCCAGCCGCCACGAGCGCGACGCCGCCGCGAGCACCCCCGCGGGCAGCGCCCGCGCGAGCGCGGCGCCCGCACCGGCGGACCCCGCGGCCACCTGGGACTCCCTCACGCGCGGGAACGACCCGACCCGGTGAGCGGGGCCGGGACGGGTACCGTGGGAGGCCCAGCGCCACCACGTCCGAGGAGCACCACCGTGACCAGCCACCAGCCCGGGACCCAGCAGCCCCGGACCACGCACGCCGACGCCGACGTCGTCGAGGAGCACGGCCACGGCCACAGCGTCGCGGCCTGGGCAGGCGTGATCACCGCCTTCGTCGGCTTCTTCGTCCTGTGCCTGGCCGTGGTCTTCACCACGCTGGTGTGGGGGATCGTCGGCGGCGTGCTCGTCGTGGCCGCACCCGTCGTGGGCTACGTCCTGTCCAAGGCCGGCCACGGCGTGAAGAACGCCGCCGGGAGCCCCGCGGGCGCCGGCCGCTCCCACCACTGATCCGAGCACCGGGCCCACCGGCGCGGGGACTACCCTGCACAGCGTGACCGTCCTCGACGACATCCTCGCCGGAGTGCGCGAAGACCTCGCCCAGCGGCAGGAGCGAACCACGCTGGCCGAGCTGAAGGAGCGCGCGCACCGGCAGGTGCCCGCCAAGGACGCCGCCGCGCTGCTGCGCCCGCGCGACAGCGACCAGCGCGGCGTGAAGGTCATCGCCGAGGTCAAGCGCGCCAGCCCCTCCAAGGGGCAGCTGGCGCAGATCCCCGACCCGGCCGAGCTGGCCCGCCAGTACGAGCTCGGCGGCGCCACCGTCATCAGCGTGCTCACCGAGCAGCGCCGCTTCGGCGGCAGCCTGGACGACCTGCGCGCGGTGCGCTGCGCCGTCGACGTGCCGGTGCTGCGCAAGGACTTCGTCGTGGGCTCCTACCAGCTCTGGGAGGCGCGCGCCTGGGGCGCCGACGTGGTCCTGCTCATCGTCGCCGCCCTGGAGCAGGAGGCGCTGGTCTCCCTCGTCGAGCGCACCCACTCCCTGGGCATGACCGCCCTGGTGGAGGTGCACACCGCCGAGGAGGTCGAGCGGGCCGTGGCCGCCGAGGCCCGCGTCATCGGCGTGAACAACCGCGACCTGAAGACCCTGCAGGTGCGCAACTCCACCTTCGCCGAACTGGCACCCCTCATCCCTGCCGGGGTCGTCAAGGTCGCCGAGTCCGGCGTGCAGGGCCCCCACGACGTCGTCGAGTTCGCCCGCGCCGGCGCCGACGCCGTCCTGGTCGGCGAGACCCTGGTGCGCGGCGACGACCCGCGCCGCGCCGTGGCCGACCTCGTCGCGGCCGGCGCCCACCCGGCCGTGCAGGCGGTGCGCCCGTGAGCGCCCCCACCAGCACCTCCGGCGGCAGCCTGTCCGCCGAGCGCGGCCCCTACTTCGGCGCCTTCGGCGGCCGCTTCGTGCCCGAGGCCCTCGTGGCCGCCCTCGACGAGATCGACGCCGCGCACACCGCCGCCATGGCCGACGAGTCCTTCCTGGCCGAGCTCGCCGAGCTGCACCGCACCTACTCCGGCCGGCCCAGCATCCTCACGCCCGTGCCGCGCTTCGCCCGGCACGCCGGCGGCGCCACCGTGCTGCTCAAGCGCGAGGACCTCAACCACACCGGCTCGCACAAGATCAACAACGTGCTCGGCCAGGCCCTGCTGACGAAGCGCATGGGCAAGTCCCGCGTCATCGCCGAGACCGGCGCCGGCCAGCACGGCGTGGCCACCGCCACCGCCGCGGCCCTGATGGGCCTGGAGTGCACCGTCTACATGGGCGAGGAGGACACCCGCCGCCAGGCCCTCAACGTCGCCCGCATGCGCCTGCTGGGCGCCACCGTCGTACCCGTCACCGCCGGCAGCCGCACCCTCAAGGACGCCGTCAACGAGGCCTTCCGCGACTGGGTCGCCTCCGTGGACGAGACCCACTACGTCTTCGGCACCGTCGCCGGCCCGCACCCCTTCCCCGTGCTGGTGCGCGACTACCAGCGCGTCATCGGCCTGGAGGCCCGCGCCCAGGTCACCGAGCTGACCGGCCGCCTGCCCGACGCGGTGTGCGCCTGCGTGGGCGGCGGCTCCAACGCCATCGGCATCTTCCACGCCTTCCTCGACGACCCCGGCGTGCGCCTGTTCGGCTTCGAGGCCGGCGGCGACGGGGTCGACACCGACCGCCACGCCGCCTCCATCACCGGCGGCTCCCCGGGCGTCTTCCAGGGCGCGCGCCAGTTCGTCCTGCAGGACGAGGACGGCCAGACCGTGGAGTCGCACTCCATCTCCGCCGGCCTGGACTACCCCGGCGTGGGTCCGGAGCACTCCTGGCTGGGCGCCTCCGGGCGCGCGCAGTACCGCCCCGTCACCGACGCCGAGGCCATGGACGCCTTCAGGCTGCTGTGCCGCACGGAGGGCATCATCCCCGCCATCGAGAGCGCCCACGCCCTGGCCGGGGCGCTGGCCGTGGGCCGCGAGCTGGGCCCGGACGCGGTCCTGCTGGTGAACCTCTCCGGCCGCGGGGACAAGGACGTGGACACCGCCGCCCGCTGGTTCGGGCTCGTCAGCGACGCCGACCTGGTCGCGTCGGAGGCCGAGCGCGTCGCCGACGCGCCGCAGGACACCGAGGGGTCGGGCTGGTGAGCACCACGAGCGTGGGCACGGGGACGGGCAGCACGAGCGACGCGGACGGGGCGCGCCCGGGCACCGCGGCGGCGGCCGTGGACCGCGCCACGGCGCAGGGCCGCGCCGCCCTGGTCGCCTACCTGCCCGTCGGCTTCCCCGACGTGGACGCCAGCATCGCCGCGGCGAAGGCGGCCGTCGCCGGGGGAGCGGACGTCGTCGAGCTGGGCCTGCCCTACTCCGACCCCACCATGGACGGGCCCACCATCCAGCGGGCCGTGGACGTCGCCCTGCGCGCGCGCACCCGCCCCGCCGACGTGCTGCGCGCCGTCGAGCAGGTCGCGGCCACCGGCGCGGCCGTGCTCGTCATGACCTACTGGCCCCCGGTGGACCGCTACGGCGTGGACCGCTTCGCCGCGGACCTGGCCTCGGCCGGCGCCGCCGGCCTGATCACCCCCGACCTCATCCCCGACGAGGCGGGCCCCTGGCTGGCCGCCAGCGACGAGCACGACCTCGAACGCGTCTTCCTCGTGGCCCCCAGCTCCACCGACGCCCGCCTGGCCTCCACCGCCGCCGCCTGCCGCGGGTTCGTGTACGCCGCCTCCACCATGGGCGTGACCGGTGCGCGCACCACCGTGGGCGCCGGAGCGGCCCAGCTCGTGCAGCGCACCCGGGCCGCCGGCGCGCAACGGGTCTGCGTGGGCCTGGGCGTGTCCACCCCGCAGCAGGCCGCCGAGGTCGCGCAGTACGCCGACGGCGTCATCGTCGGCTCGGCGTTCGTCGCCCGCCTGCTGGACGCCGGCTCCGCGGCCGAGGGCGCGCGCGCCGTCGGCGAGCTCGCCGAGCAGCTGGCCCGCGGCGTGCGCGGCGCCTGAGCCGCCCCACCGACCACCACGACCGACCCGACCACCACGACCGAGCCGGCCCCCAGCGGCGCGGCCACGACCCGGGAGCCCGCCGCACCGCGCGGGCGCCCGCGAGGGGACGAGCGTTGAGCAAGAAGCGACCGGGGGGCCACCCCGCCCGCGCCGGACAGGCCCAGGACGCCGCCGAGGCCCGCCGCGCCAAGGCCGCCGCCCTGCGCCAGCGCGAACTGGCCCGCCAGCGCAGCCGCCGCGTCCTGCTGATCAGCGTCACCGTCCTGGTCGTCCTGGCGCTCGCCGCCGTCGTGGCCGTCCTCGTCGCCCGCGAGCGCGACGAGGCCACGAGCACCGCCGAGGGCGCCACCCCGCCCTCGGCCACCGCCCCCGACGGCGGTTACCTGCTGGCCGGCGACGCCGCCGCGGGAGCCCCCACGCTGGACGTCTGGCTGGACTACCAGTGCCCGTACTGCGCGCAGTTCGAGGCCGCCGCCGGGGGAGCGCTGCAGGAGCTGGCCGCCTCCGGGCAGGCCCGCGTGGTGGTGCACACCCTCAGCTTCCTCGACCAGAACCTCGGCAACGACTCCTCCACCCGCGCCGCGGAGGGCGCGGCCGCCGCTGACGCCCAGGGCCGCTTCGCCGAGTACAGCGAGGAGGTCTTCGCCCGCCAGCCCGAGCGCGAGGGCACCGGGTACACCGACGAGGAGCTGCGTGCCGCGGCCCGGGCCGCCGGGGTGACGGACCTGGAGGCGTGGTCGCAGGCCGTGGAGGAGGACACCTACCTCGGCTACGTGCGCCGCGTGCAGGAGTCGATGGCCGAGGCGGGCGTCCGGGGCACCCCCACCGTGCAGCTCACCCCCGACGGTGGCGAGACCCGCGAGCTGGACTCGAACCAGCTGCTGGGTGCGGACCCCGGTGCGTACCTGCGCGAGCAGGTCGCCCGGGCCACCGGGACTTCCACCGGGACGGCATCGCCGTGATCACCGCCCTGCCCGCGACCCTTCCCGCCGCGCTGCCCAGCCCCACCCAGAGCGTGTGGTACTTGGGCCCGGTGCCGCTGCGCGCGTACGCCCTGTGCATCCTCGCCGGGATCGTCGCCGGCTTGTGGATCACCTCCCGCCGCTGGCGCGCCCGGGGCGGGCGCGCCGACTTCCCCCTGGACGTGGCGGTGTGGGCGGTGCCCCTGGGCGTGGTCGGCGCGCGCATCTACCACGTGATCACCTCTCCGGAGGCGTACTTCGGTCCCGGCGGGGAGCCGGTGCGGGCGCTGTACGTGTGGGCGGGCGGCCTGGGCATCTGGGGCGCGGTGGCCGCCGGTGCGCTGGGCGCCTGGATCGCCTGCCGGCGCGCCGGGTACCGCCTGGCGCCCTTCGCCGACGCCTGCGCCCCCGGCCTACTGGTGGCCCAGGCCCTGGGCCGCTGGGGCAACTGGTTCAACAACGAGCTGTACGGGCGCGCCACCGACGTGCCGTGGGCGCTGACGATCCACGACTGGGACGAGGCCGCCGGCCGGGCGATCACCGGCGCCGACGGCCAGCCGGTGGTGCTGGGCACCTTCCACCCCACGTTCCTGTACGAGTCGCTGTGGTGCCTGCTCTCCGCCGCGATCATCGTGCTGGCCGACCGCCGCTGGCGGCTGCGGCACGGACAGGCCTTCTTCCTGTACGTGGCCCTGTACACCGCCGGTCGCTCGGTCACCGAGGCGCTGCGCATCGACCCCGCCAACGAGATCGGCGACCTGCGCGTGAACCAGTGGGTCGCCGCGGTCGTCTTCCTCGCCGCGGTCGTCGCGCTGGTCCTCTCGCGCCGCCGCCACCGCGGCGGGCGGGAGGCGGGTGGTCGGGACGAGCCGCTGGAGCGGGTACCCTCGCCGCAGTCGCCAGCGCCCACTCCTGCCGCTGGCGACGCTGAGTCGCAAGCCGGTGAACCGATCGTTGCCGAGCCTTCGCGGCCGTCCTCACGGGACCACGACCACCCGTCATCGTGATGATCCGGTGACGCTCTCGTGCGAATCAGCACGGGTTCGTGGGCGTTACAGTGAGGTGAACGCGGGCCAGCGCCGTCCCCCGTTCAGGGGTGTGCACCCACCAGGCGCCCGCCCCTGACCCCGCGCCGGTCGCCAGCGGCTGCGCGGGGCCACGCTCGAAGAGACCCGTCGAGAGACCCCCTGTCCATCGAGGTCCTCCCGGACCTCTCTCCGAGGACGGTGCACCGCATGACGCAACCCCTCGCGCAGACCACCGCGCAGACCACCGGGCACACCACCGCGCAGGCCACGCAGGTCGCGCAGTCCGTGCGGCCGCTGCCCTTCTCCGCGTTGCCGCCGGACGCCGGCCTGTACGACCGACGCAACGAGAAGGACGCCTGCGGCGTGGCCTTCGTGGCCACCATGCGCGGCGAGCCCGGTCACGACATCGTCGAGCACGCCCTGACGGCGCTGCGCAACCTGGACCACCGCGGCGCGGTGGGTGCGGAGACCAACACCGGTGACGGCGCCGGCATCCTCACCCAGGTCCCCGACGAGTTCCTGCGCGCCGTGATGGCCGAGCAGGGCGTCGAGCTGCCCGCCAAGGGCGCCTACGCCGCCGGCAACGCCTTCCTGCCCCTGGACGAGGCCGAGCGCGCCGAGGCCGTCGCGCGCATCGAGCAGCTGGCCGGCGAGGAGGGCCTGCGCGTGCTCGGCTGGCGCGAGGTCCCCGTGACGGCCGACCTCGTCGGCGCCCAGGCCCGCGCCTGCATGCCCCACTTCGCGCAGCTGTTCCTGGCCGGCGAGGCGGGGGAGAGCGGCATCGACCTGGACCGGCGCGTCTACCCGCTGCGCAAGCGCGCCGAGCGCGAGCTGGGCGTGTACTTCCCCTCCCTGTCGGCGCGCACCATGGTCTACAAGGGCATGCTGACCACCGGTCAGCTGGAGCCGTTCTTCCCGGACCTGTCCGACCGCCGCTTCACCAGCGAGCTGGGCCTGGTCCACTCCCGCTTCTCCACGAACACCTTCCCGTCCTGGCCGCTGGCGCACCCCTTCCGGACCATCGCCCACAACGGTGAGATCAACACCGTCAAGGGCAACCGCAACTGGACGGCCGCGCGCGAGTCCACGATGAGCACCCCGCTCATCCCCGGCGACGTGCAGCGCCTGGGCCCGGTCTGCGCCACCGAGGGCTCCGACTCCGCCTCCTTCGACGAGGTCCTGGAGCTGCTGCACCTGGCCGGGCGCTCCCTGCCGCACGCGGTGCTGATGATGATCCCCGAGGCGTGGGAGAACAACACCGAGATGGACCCGGCCCGCCGGGCCTTCTACGAGTTCCACTCGATGTTCTCCGAGCCGTGGGACGGCCCGGCCAACCTCACCTTCACCGACGGCACCCTCATCGGCTGCGTCCTGGACCGCAACGGCCTGCGTCCCTCGCGCTACTGGGTCACCGACGACGGCCTGGTCGTCCTGGCCAGCGAGGTCGGCGTGCTCGACCTGGACCCCGCCTCGGTCGTCAACCGCGGCCGCGTCGCCCCGGGCAAGATGTTCCTCGTCGACACCGCCCGCGGGCGCATCGTCGAGGACGACGAGGTCAAGGACGAGCTCGCCGCCGCCCAGCCCTACGCCGAGTGGCTCAAGAACGTCGTGCACCTGGGCGACCTGCCCCCGCGCGAGCACGTCGTGCACACCCACGCCTCGGTGGCCCGCCGCCAGCAGACCTTCGGCTACACCGAGGAGGAGCTGCGCCTCATCCTCGCCCCGATGGCCCGCGCCGGCGCCGAGCCCATCGGGTCCATGGGCTCCGACACCCCCCTGGCGGTGCTCTCCGAGCGCCCCCGGCTGCTGTTCGACTACTTCACGCAGCTGTTCGCGCAGGTCACCAACCCGCCGCTGGACGCGATCCGCGAGGAGCTCGTCACCTCGCTGATCACCATCGCCGGGCCGCAGCAGAACTTCCTGGCGGCCTCCCCGGCGCACTGCCACCAGCTGGTCCTGCCCTTCCCGGTCATCGACAACGACGAGCTCGCCAAGATCGTCCACATCGACCGCGACCGCCGCAACCCGGGCCGCACCACCCACACCGTCAAGGGCCTGTACCGCGTGGCCGGCGGCGGCGCGGAACTGGCCCGGCGCATCGAGGAGATCCGCGCGGAGGTCTCGCGCGCCATCGCCGACGGCGCCGTCTTCGTGGTCCTGTCCGACCGCGACTCCACCGCCGAGCTGGCCCCCATCCCCTCCCTGCTGCTGACCTCCGCCGTGCACCACCACCTGGTGCGCCAGAAGCTGCGCACCCAGGTCGGGCTGGTCGTCGAGGCCGGCGACGTGCGCGAGGTCCACCACGTCGCGCTGCTGGTGGGTTACGGCGCAGCCGCCATCAATCCGTACCTGGCCATGGAGACCGTCGAGGACCTCGCCCGCAACGGCGTCATCCCCGACGTCGACCCCGCCACGGCGGTCAAGAACCTCATCAAGGCCCTCGGCAAGGGCGTGCTGAAGGTCATGTCCAAGATGGGCATCTCCACCGTCGCCTCCTACCGCGGCGCGCAGGTCTTCGAGGCCCTGGGCCTGTCGCAGACCCTCGTCGAGGAGTACTTCACCGCCACCACCTCCCGCCTGGGCGGGGTCGGCCTCGACGTCCTCGCCGAGGAGGTCGCCCGCCGGCACCGCATCGCCTACCCGGTCGAGGGCCAGGAGCGCGCCCACCGCCGCCTGGAGACCGGCGGGGAGTACCAGTGGCGCCGCGAGGGCGAACCGCACCTGTTCGACCCCGAGACCGTCTTCCAGCTGCAGCACTCCACCCGCCAGCGCAACGAGGAGCTGTTCCGCAGCTACACCCGCCGCGTGGACGAGCAGGCCGAGCGCCTGATGACCCTGCGCGGGCTGCTGCAGCTGAAGAAGGGCGTGCGCGAACCCGTCCCCGTCGACGAGGTCGAGCCGGTCAGCGAGATCGTCAAGCGCTTCTCCACCGGCGCGATGAGCTACGGCTCCATCAGCCAGGAGGCCCACGAGGTCCTGGCCGTGGCGATGAACCGCCTCGGCGCACGCTCGAACTCCGGCGAGGGCGGCGAGGACGTCGAGCGCCTGTACGACCCCGAGAAGACCTCGAAGGTCAAGCAGATCGCCTCCGGCCGCTTCGGCGTGACCAGCAACTACCTCTCCTCGGCCACCGACCTGCAGATCAAGGTCGCCCAGGGCGCCAAGCCCGGCGAGGGCGGGCAGCTGCCCGGGCACAAGGTCTACCCGAACATCGCCAAGACCCGGCACTCCACCCCCGGCGTCGGCCTGATCTCCCCGCCGCCGCACCACGACATCTACTCCATCGAGGACCTCGCCCAGCTCATCCACGACCTGAAGAACTCCAACCCCGCGGCGCGCGTGCACGTCAAGCTCGTCTCCGAGGTCGGCGTCGGGACGGTCGCCACCGGCGTGTCCAAGGCCAAGGCCGACGTCGTGCTCATCTCCGGGCACGACGGCGGCACCGGCGCGGCCCCGCTGACGAGCCTCAAGCACGCCGGCGGCCCCTGGGAGCTCGGCCTGGCCGAGACCCAGCAGACCCTCGTCGTCAACGGCCTGCGCGACCGCATCTCCGTGCAGGTCGACGGGCAGCTGAAGACCGGCCGCGACGTCGTCGTCGCCGCCCTGCTGGGCGCCGAGGAGTTCGGCTTCGCCACCGCACCCCTGGTCGTCTCCGGCTGCATCATGATGCGCGTGTGCCAGCTGGACACCTGCCCGGTCGGGGTGGCCACCCAGAACCCCGAGCTGCGCTCGCGGTTCACCGGCAAGGCCGAGTACCTGGTGACGTTCTTCGAGTTCCTGGCGCAGGAGGTGCGCGAGTACCTCGCCCAGCTGGGCTTCCGCTCGCTGGAGGAGGCCGTGGGCCACGTGGAGGTCCTGGACACCCGCCGCGCCGTGTCGCACTGGAAGGCCGCCGGGCTGGACCTCGCGCCGGTCCTGCACGCCCCGGTCGCCCCCGAGGGCACCACGCTGCACCAGACGCAGACGCAGGACCACGCCCTGGAGAAGGCGCTGGACCACGTCCTCATCGAGCGCGCCAGCTCCGCCCTGCGCGACGGCACCCCGGTGAAGATCGAGCTGCCGGTGCGCAACGTCAACCGCACCATCGGCACCCTGCTGGGCCACGAGGTCACCAAGGCCTGGGGTGAGCAGGGCCTGCCCGAGGGCACCATCGACATCACCCTGACCGGCTCCGCGGGGCAGTCGCTGGGCGCCTTCGTGCCGCGCGGCATCACCCTGCGCCTGCTCGGCGACACCAACGACTACGTCGGCAAGGGCCTGTCCGGCGGCACCGTCGTGGTGCGCCCGGACCGCGCCAGCGGCTCGCGCGAACGCGACATCGTCGCCGGCAACGTCATCGGCTACGGCGCCACCTCCGGTTCCCTCTTCCTGCGCGGGGAGGTCGGTGAGCGCTTCTGCGTGCGCAACTCCGGCGCCACCGCCGTGGTCGAGGGCGTGGGCGACCACGCGCTGGAGTACATGACCGGCGGCGAGGTCGTGGTCCTGGGCCGCACCGGGCGCAACGTCGCCGCGGGCATGTCCGGCGGCCTGGCGCACGTGCTGGACCTGAAGGAGTCCCGCGTCAACCGCGACATGGTCGACGTGGAACCGATGGACGACGAGGCCGCCGCCCGCGTGCACGACCTGCTCGTCGCCCACCGCGAGCACACCGAATCCCCGCTGGCGGCCAAGCTCCTGGCCGACTGGGGCACCGCCCGCCGGCGTTTCTCGACGATCGTCCCGCGGGACTACCGCCGCGTCCTGCAGGTGCGCGCCCAAGCCGTCAGCGACGGCCTGGAACCGGACTCCGAGGCCGTGCTGACCCGCATCATGGAGGCTTCCCATGGTTGATCCCCGCGGTTTCCTGAAGGTCCGCGACCGCGAACTGCCCCCGCGCCGCCCGGTGCCGCTGCGCCTGATGGACTGGCGCGAGGTGTACGAGAAGCAGAGCCAGGAGCAGCTGCAGCGCCAGGCCGGGCGCTGCATGGACTGCGGCATCCCCTTCTGCCACAACGCCTGCCCGCTGGGCAACCTCATCCCCGAGTGGAACGACCTCGTCAGCCGCGGCGACATGCGCGAGGCCATCGAGCGGCTGCACGCCACGAACAACTTCCCGGAGTTCACCGGCAAGCTGTGCCCGGCGCCGTGCGAGTCGGCCTGCGTGCTGGGCATCAACCAGCCGCCGGTCACGATCAAGCAGGTCGAGGTCATGATCGCCGAGAACGCCGCCGAGAACGGGTGGCTGGAACCGCGCCCGCCGGAGCGCCTGACCGGCAAGACCGTCGCCGTGGTCGGCTCCGGACCCGCGGGTCTGGCCGCCGCCCAGCAGCTGACCCGCGCCGGTCACACCGTCGCCGTCTACGAGCGCGACGACAAGATCGGCGGGCTGCTGCGCTACGGCATCCCCGAGTTCAAGATGGAACGCGCCGTCCTGGACCGCCGCCTGGCGCAGATGGAGGCCGAGGGCACCCGCTTCCGCGCCGGGGTGGACATCGGCACCGACATCACCGGCGAGCAGCTGCGCGAGCGCTACGACGCCGTCGTGGTCGCCACCGGCGCCACCCAGTGGCGCGACGTGGACTTGCCCGGCCGCGAGCTGACCGGCATCCACCAGGCCATGCAGTACCTGCCGCCCACCAACCGCACCGCGGTCGGTGAGCCGCGCCCGGCCGACCACATCGACGCCGCCGGCCTGGACGTCGTCATCATCGGCGGCGGCGACACCGGCTCGGACTGCTACGGCACCGCCCTGCGCCAGGGCGCGAGGTCCGTCACCCAGCTGGACATCTACCCCAAGGCACCCGGGGAGCGCTCCGAGGGCGAGCCGTGGCCCACCGTGCCCAAGGTGTTCAGCGTCTCCTCCTCCCACGAGGAGGGCGGCCGGCGGGTGTTCTCCGCCAGCACCCGCGCCCTCATCGGCGACGAGCACGGCCACGTCAAGGCCCTGCGCGTCGTCGAGGTGCGCAAGGTCGACGGCGCCTGGACCCCCGTGGAGGGCACCGAGCAGGACCTGCCCGCCCAGCTGGTGCTGCTCGCCATCGGCTTCACCGGCCCCGAGCACGGCGACCTGGTCGCCCAGCTCGGCCTGGCGGCCGACGAGCGCACCCGCTTCAGCCGCACCCCCGGCTACGCCACCTCCACCCCGGGGGTGTTCGTGGCCGGCGACGCCGGGCGCGGGCAGTCCTTGATCGTGTGGGCCATCGCCGAGGGCCGCGCCTGCGCGGCGGCGGTCGACGAGCACCTCATGGGCGACACCGCCCTGCCCGCGCCCATCCGCGCCGACGCCGCCCCGCTGACCGCCTGAGCGTCCCGCTCCAGCCCGCCGCGCTCACCAGCGCGGCGGGCTGGAGTAGTAGCGCGTCAGCCACCGGCTCAGCCCGTCCAGCCCCGGGAACAGCACCCGCTCGGTGATGTTCGCCTGGTCCAGGCGCTCACGCACCAGCGGCTTCAGCGACGCCGGCACCACCACCTTGCGCACCAGCGGCGGCTCGGCGCGCGCCAGCCACGCGTCGGGCCGCTCGTGCGGCGAGGAGAGCACCGAGAAGCTGGCGTACTGGTTGACGATCCGCTCGTCCAGCGACGGCGGCTCGAAGAACACCATGAACGGCTCTCCGTCCAGGGCGTCGAAGCGCGCCAGGGTGGGCGCCACCTGCCCCAGCAGGTCCACGGTGAACGCGGCACCACCCGACTCCCGCAGCGCCTCGCGCACCCGGGCGGGCAGCCGTTCGTGCGCGGCGACGAAGTCCGCGCTCCACACCGCCCCGTCCTCGTCGTGGTGCGCCACGTCCGCGGTGGCGAAGTGCAGCGCCACCAGCGGCGAGTACGTCCAGTCCAGCACGCGCGTGGGCAGCCCGTGGTGCTGCGCCAGCGTCACCCACTCCCAGTCGCTGTCCTGCTGCCCGAACGGCACCCGCGAGTACTTGCGGAAGTTGCGCAGCAGGTCCGTCTCGCGCTCCACCCGGCCCAGGCGCTGCACCGACGTCAGCAGCCCGTGCCCGGCGCACGCCAGACCTCGGTGCACCACGTTGGAGTGGTAGCGCCCCGCCCGCTGCGGCCACGGCTCGGAGAACAGCAGGTCCTGCAGCTGCGCCCAGGTGCGCGGCACGACCGTCTCGACCGCGGGGTGCTCCCCCTCCCGCACCGCTCCTCCCACCACCGACCCGCCCACCCGGACCCGTCCTCGCCCCGTCCTCGCCCCGTCCTCGCCCCGTCCCCGGCCGCCGGTGCGGACCGGGCCGGGGGAGCGCTCACCAGCCGGCGACGGTCTCCTGGTCGTACACCCACACCGCCGAGTCGCTGATCACCGTGACGTCCGCCGCGTGCCCGGCCAGGCCCCGCTCGGCCGCCGCCTCCTCCACCTTCACCAGCGCGCGCTGCGCGGCGCTCTCGGCGTCCAGACCGTCCCCGTCGACGCTGATGACCACGTCGTGCTCCGGCGCGTGCACCGACTCGATGCGCGGGTGCGCGGTGCGCAACGCCGCCACCAGCTCCTGCAGCGCACCGTCGGGCCAGTCGGCGTCCGCGTGCAGGCGCACGTAGACGGCGTACTCGTGCTCGAGGTCGGCCACGCCCTCCTCGATCAGCTCGTCGATCTCGCGGTCCACCGCGGTCCCCAGCACCACGTCGTCGCGTCCCGTCCCCGTTCCCGTCGTCATGGCAGCCAGCATGGACCAGCCGGGCGCTCGCGCACCCCGGGGCCCCCGGTGGTGACGCGCCGGTGACCGCGGCGTGACGGGGTGGCGAGCGCACGGGCCCGGACGCGCCCCGCCCAGCGCGCCCACCCGCGGGCGGCATAGGGTCGTGCCATGCGCAGAGCGAAGATCGTCTGCACCCTCGGGCCCGCCGTCGCCGGCCCCGAGCGGTTGCGTGCCCTGGTGGACGCCGGGATGGACGTCGCCCGGATGAACCTCAGCCACGGTTCCCACGAGGACCACCGGGCCAACTTCGAGGGGGTGCGGGCCGCCGCGGAGGCCACCGGCCGCTCGGTCGGCATCCTCGCCGACCTCCAGGGCCCCAAGATCCGCCTCGGGCGGTTCGCCGACGGTCCCCACGACCTCGCCGTCGGTGACGTCTTCACCATCACCACCGAGGACGTCGTGGGCACCAAGGAGGTGTGCTCGACCACCTACAAGGGCCTGACCGGCGACGTCTCGGTCGGCGACCGCATCCTCATCGACGACGGCAAGGTCGGCCTGGACGTCACGGCCGTCGAGGGCCCGCGCGTGGTCACCCGCGTCAGCGTCCCCGGCCCGGTCAGCAACAACAAGGGCATCAACCTGCCCGGCGTCGCGGTCAGCGTGCCCGCCCTGTCCGAGAAGGACGTGGAGGACCTGCGCTTCGCGCTGCGCCTGGGCGTGGACATGGTCGCCCTGTCCTTCGTGCGCTCGGCCGCCGACGCCGACGACGTCCACAAGATCATGGACGAGGAGGGCGTGACCGTCCCGGTCATCGCCAAGGTCGAGAAGCCGCAGGCGGTGCAGAACCTGCGCGAGGTCGTCGCCGCCTTCGACGGCATCATGGTCGCCCGCGGCGACCTCGGCGTCGAACTGCCCCTGGAGGAGGTCCCCCTCGTCCAGAAGCGCGCCATCGAGCTGGCCCGCCGCCAGGCCAAGCCCGTCATCGTCGCCACCCAGATGCTCGAGTCGATGATCACCGCCCCGCGCCCCACCCGCGCGGAGGCCTCCGACTGCGCCAACGCCGTCCTGGACGGCGCCGACGCGCTGATGCTGTCGGGCGAGACCAGCGTGGGCGCCTTCCCCTACGAGGCCGTGCGCACCATGGCCCGCATCATCGAGAACACCGAGACCCACGGCGCCGAGCGCATCGCCCCCCTGGGCAGCACCCCGCACACCAAGGGCGGTGCGGTCACCCTGGCCGCCTCGGAGATCGGCAAGCAGCTCGATGCCACCCTGCTGGTCACCTTCACCCAGTCCGGCGACTCCGCGCGCCGGCTGTCCCGGCTGCGCTCGACGATCCCGCTGCTGGCGTTCACCCCCGAGCACGCCACCCGTCGCCGCCTCGCCCTGAGCTGGGGCATCGAGGCGCACCACGCACCGTTCATCAGCACCACCGACGAGATGGTCAAGGCCCTGGACCAGCGCCTGCGGGAGATGGGCCGCTGCGCCGAGGGGGACCTCATCGTCATCGTGGCCGGTGCCCCCCCGGGCATCGTGGGCTCCACCAACGCCGTGCGCGTGCACCGCATCGGCGACGCCACGGCCGGGGTCTCCTCCGCCTACGCCTGAGCCGACCGGGCCGCACGAGGACGGGCCCGCACACCCCGTCAGGGGTGTGC